>DASTAU010000199.1:0-5442 GCA_035712425.1 Sphingomicrobium sp. | reverse complement strand
GCGCGGATGGTCTAGAAAGCACCGCGAGTGCAAGAGGGGGCCCATGCTGTTCCGCCAGCTATTCGAGCCGCAATCGTCGGCTTACACCTATCTGATCGCCTGTGAACGGAGCCGCGAGGCGGCATTGATCGATCCGGTTCTCGAAACGGTCGAGCGGGACCTCGAAGTACTTGAGACCCTCGGGCTCACGCTCGGCTTCACGATCGAAACCCACCTCCACGCCGATCACGTCACCGGTGCCTCGCGTCTTCGCGATCGCACCGGATGCCGTTGCGCACTCCCTGAGAAGAGCGGCGCCGAAGATGTCGACGTCGCGGTGAGGGAGGGGGAGTCGATCCGGATTGGAGGTCTAGAGCTAAAGCCGCTCTACACGCCGGGGCATACCGACGATCATCATTGCTACTTTCTCGAAAATGATGGCGAAGGGCGCATCTTCACCGGGGATGCCTTGCTGATCGACGGCTGCGGCCGGACAGACTTCCAGAATGGCGACGCGGCGACCCTCTACCGGTCGGTGCACGAAAAGATCTTCAGCCTGCCGCCCGACACGCTCGTCTATCCCGGGCACGACTATCAGCAGCGGCATGTCAGCAGCGTTGGACAGGAACGCGAGCGTAATCCTCGTCTCGGCGGAGGCAAAACCGTTGATGAGTTTGTGGCGATCATGGCTGCGCTGAATTTACCGCGACCCAAGAAGATGGACGTCGCGGTGCCCGCAAATCGCGAATGCGGACAATTTCACTGAGATTCGTTCGCGCGCGCCTCCAACAACGCTCTTAGGGTCTTTTGATATTTTCGGCCGACAGGCAAAGTCATTCCGGAGGCCAGGACGATCTTCAGGCCACCGCGATTGCTTATCAGTGAGCGCAGGCGATCGAGATTGACGATGATCGAGCGATGGATCTGAACGAAACCTTCGCCTGACAGCCGCTCCGCCAGAGAACTGATCGATCCGCGCAGGAGGAACGAACCGGAGGCGACGTGCAACCGCACATATTCCGCTTCCGCCTTCACCCAGTCTAACTCGGAGAGGTCGATCCTGACCATTTGGCCGCGCTGGTGCAGCCAGATCGAAGGAGGTTCGGCCTGGGAATGGGTCTGCCTCAGCGCTTCGAGCTGCTCCGTCAGCTCCGCCAGCTGCCGCCCCGCCTCGCGCTCGTTCATCGCGCGCCGCGCGCGCTCGACGGTCGTCTCCAGCCTGCCGAGCCGGACGGGCTTGCACAGAAAGTCGAGGGCGCCGGTTTCGAATGCGGACGGCGCGAATTGCGGATGGGCCGTGATAAAGCAAATCCACGGAGCGGGGTCCGTGAGCGGTTCGCGCGAAAGCGCCTCGACGACGTCGAATCCGTCGATCTGCGGCATCTCGATATCGAGCAGCAAAAGGTCAGGCGTCAGCTCGCGAACCGCAGCGACAACTTCGTTGCCCATCTGGCAAGTGCCAACAAGTTCGACTCCGTCGATTTGCGACAGAAGAGCGGAAATCCTGCTTAGGGCGAGCGGTTCATCATCGACTGCAAGAACGCGCACGCTACCGGACCTCAGGCAAAGCGCAGGGGAAGGGAGATGAGGTTTCGAAAGCCTCCCTTCGGTGTCGGGCCGGTTTCCAGCCGGGCGTCGCTCCCGTAATGCACGGCGAGACGCTCGCGGATGTTGCTGAGCCCGAGATGGCCCCCCTTCGTGGAACTGTCCGGCGCATTGCCACCGCTGTCTTCGATAACCAGTTCGAGGCGGTCTCCCGACGCGCTTGCCGCGATTCGAAGCTCGACCGCTTCAGTGCTGTGAGCGACCGCGTGCTTCACTGAATTCTCGATCAACGGCTGGGCGATAAGGCTCGGCACCAGCGCGCCCTGAAGCTCATCCGGAACGTCGAAGCTGACCTTGAGCCGATCCGGGAAACGGACCTGCTCGATGCTGAGATAGAGATCCTGCAAACGCAGCTCCTCGCGCAAGGTGATCAGCTGTTGTGGATCGAGGACCAGGGTTAGCCTCAGGAAATCAGCGAGATTCTCCGTCATCGCCTCTGCCTTGCCACCGCGGTCGTTGGAGATGAGGCCGGCAATGGAATTCAGCGAATTGAACAGAAAATGCGGATTAAGCTGGTTCCGAAGCGCCCGAAGCTGCGCCGACTGCGCGAGCGCCTGAAGCGCGCTGATCCGCTCTTCGCGAGCCCGGATGTCCGCGAGATAGGAGAAAGCAAGGATGATCCCCGAGATCGAAACGAAGATCCAAAATCGCGTCAGGAAATCGAACAAATAACCCATCCAGAAGGAAGACGATTCTACCTCGTCCGGGATGAAGGGCAGGAAGATTGGAAAATTGAGGCCGGCGAGCAGCGCGGTGCCGCCTAATGCGAGCCCCACCGCGGCGAACGAACGCGTCGTCAGGCTGCAGGGCCTCAGTTTGTGCTGGATGGCAAGAATGCCGAGAGAGATGACCACTCCGGTACTGCAACTGATGGCGCGTGGGACGAGGTACCACCACCCGCGGCCTTCCGGCGCGTTCATGAGTTGCTGTGCGGTAAAGACCAGATAAGCGGTTGCCCAAATGGCGATGATCACCCCAACCTGGATCCAGCTCGCGACCATTCTGCGCCGCGGATACTGGACGGCATGAAGCTCTTCCAAAATGGCATTCGCCTCATTCGCGCGGACGTTCGTGGCTTTTGGAATGTCGTTCATCGGCGCCGCCGTTGTTCGGCAGCCGTTTCCGGCCGTTCGCGACTTAGATCGCTTCGGATCATGCGTTTGAGCTTATTCTCGCTCTGTCCAACCGGCAACAGGGTGAAGGAATGCAGCTTCAGCAATCTCATCCTAATCGTACGAAAATCATCGCGAAAGCGCGTGCCGCGATACTCGGTCGCGCCGATACGAAAAAGTCTGCACTGCGGCAAACTGGACAAAAGCCGGAGCGGCCGAACCAGGCGCGTCTGAAACCCGGTTTGTATTAGCATGGCGCTCGGCGGGCTGGGCTATTGGTTGGCGTTCGCTGCGGCGTCTGCGTCGCACTCTCCCGACCAGAAGCTGGAAGCCCGGCTCACCGCCATGGAGAAGGCGAGTTGGGCCGCGTGGCAGAACATGGACGTTCCCTTCTGGGAGGATTTCCTCTCGGACGACCACATCGAACTGAACGCATTCGTAGGTCCAGTCGGAAAGGCCGTGGTGATTGGCGGGATCGCCAAGAAAGTCTGCAAGGTGCGGAACTACAAGGTGGACCGATTCACCTTCCGGCGGCTGGACGAGAACACCGCGATTCTCGTCTACCGCGCGGATCAGGATACCAGCTGCGGCTCGGTGACCGTTCCTACACCGAGCTGGGCGACCTCCATTTATCAGCGCCGGGCCGGCAAGTGGAAGAATGTCCTTTTCGAACTAACGCCGATTGCCCAGCCTCCGAAGGCCATCCAATCGGAGACGCCGTGAACCCCTGACGGCGAAGTCGGAAGGTCCGCGTTGAAGAACCGCAATGCGGACCTTCCGATTGAACGTCGACTAGGTCTTGGTTCGGACGATCGCGGCGAGCAGCCTGTCGAGCCAGTCCAGCCTGCAACGCACCGAGCTGACCGCATTGTCGTGAACCAGCTCCTTGAAAGGAACGGTCACCTCCGCGGCATAGGCCTCCAGCTCGGCGAGCTTGTTCTGAAGCTCGGTCTTCGCTTCGACGATCCATTCGAGCTGTTCGTCCCGCGAGAGTAGCTCGAATGACTGAAGCTTGGTCCGTAAAGGGTCCTCGAGCAGAATGTGGGTTGGCCTGATATCCATCACCCAGGCCCGGACGGCAGCCTCCCCGCGGGAAGTGCATTCGAGCCATTCGCTGCCGCGCGCATCGCCCTTCACCGGGCGCTTTTTGAGCAGCCCGCGCTTTTGCAGCCGTTCGACGAGCGGGTAGATCTTCCCCTTGCTGGTCCCGATGTTGCTGACCGGAGAATCGGCGTAGATTTTGGAAAGCTGGTAAGCCGTGGCGGGCTGCACCCTGACAAGGAGCGCCAGGAACGTGCCTTCGTCATCGGTGAGGCGGGAAGCGGCTGCTGCCAATTGACTGTCCGATCCCTGTTGAAGCCAATTAGGCGCCCTTAGCAGCGACCCCAATGAAGGCAAATTAACGAGGGGATCGCGCTCGTCTACCGCATCACAAAAAAAGCGGCGGGGAATCGCTTCCCCGCCGCCTCTTTTGCGTTCCGGTATCGATTAGAACTTCAGGCGCACACCCGCATAGTAGCGGCGACCGAAGATGTCGTACACGGCTGCGGCCGTGTCGGCACCGGTGTTGTTGAAGGTCGTACTCGACAGCAGGTTCGGAGCCTTCGTGTTCATCAAATTGTCCACACCGACGTAGAATTCGTAGTTCTTGATCGGAGTGAAGCTGATCTGCGCGTCCGTGTAGAAGATCGCGGGAACCGAGATCGCATGGTGGTCGAGACCGACCGAGTCCAGGAACCGGTCGTCTTCGTACGCCTTGCCGATATAGGTTCCGGTCACCGACGCGCTCCACTTCGCAGTGCTGAACGTCAGCGTGCCGTTGGCCTTGTCCTTCGACGTTCCGACTTCGCCCACGAACGGGTTCTCGGTGTCGCCCGGAAGCTCGATCACGAAGCCCTTCAGATAATGGGTCCACGAGATGCGAGCGTTCGCCGACAGGCCGTTCATCAGCCAGCCCAGCCCGGTGCGATACTGAAGCACCGTGTCGATACCCGACTCCTTGATCACGGAAGCGTTGATCGCCGCCGAGTTGACGAACCTCAGAGCACCGACGCTGGAAGAACCGGTCGGGACCTGGAAGCGCGTGATGAAGGCGCAAGCCGCGGTATTCCCCTGCGCGTAACATTGATTGAGCAGGTTCTGACGGCTCGGGAACGCAACCGCCTCGGTGATCTTGTAGTTGAAGTAGTCAACCGACAGGACGAGATTGCGCAACACCGGCGCAATGCTCCTCGGGTTGATCACCACACCGGCGGTCAAGCTCTTCGAGGTTTCCGGACCGAGGTTCGGGTTACCCGAAGTGAAGCCGCTGATGCCCTGCTTGTCGGCCTGGCTTTGGGTGAACACACCGCCATTGGCGTTGATGTTCGCCACAACGGCCGGGTCCGCCAAACAGTTCGCAGCGGTCGCGCCGGTGCTTGCCAGCGTGACGCCCGCGCACGGGTCGATGAGGCCGGTCGGGAAGGTCTGCGAAGGACCGGTGAACAACTCGCCGATGTTCGGGGCGCGAACCGCCTTCGCGTAGGTGGCGCGGAAGCGGATGTCCGGGATCGGGGCCCAGTCGCCGCCGATGTTCCACGTCTTGACCGAACCGATCGTCGAATAATCCGAGATACGGCCCGCGGCGCGGAGGTCGAGCTGGTTGGCGAACGGCAGATCCTTGAGGATCGGCACGTTGACCTCGGCATAGGCCTCCTTGACGTTGAAGCTGCCGTGCGTGTCGGGCAGCGCGTTGCCGGTGAGCAGA
>DASTAU010000198.1:0-7468 GCA_035712425.1 Sphingomicrobium sp. | reverse complement strand
GGACCTGATCGAGAACTTCCGCGCTTTCATGGACGCGATCATCAAGAACAAGCCGTCCGGCGCGAAGGGCAAGTTCGTGAAGAAGGTCTCGGTCAGCTCGAGCATGGGCCCCGGCGTGAAGGTCGATCTCGAAGAGATCGCAGGCGCTTAAGAACACCGAGAAATCGGCGAAATGGGAGGGCCGGGGCGAAAGCTCCGGCCCCTTTGTCTGTGCCCCGTTTGCAACAGTTCTCCGTCGGATGGCGGAGAATCGAGATTTCCATGAAACAATCTGGCAAAACACCGGTTCGGGGGCGAGTTGGTACCAACAAGGGGAGCAAACCGAATGCGCAAATATCTCCTGGCGGGCGCGGTCGCGCTCGTGATTGCCGCGCCAGCCGCGGCGACGACCGACAATGCCGGCTATGTCGGCGTTGACGGAGGAATTCTCTTTCCAAAGAATCAGGATATCTTCGGGGACGTGACGTTCACCAGCGGTGAGGCGGTGGACATTGCGACCACCCACGTCGGTCGGCTCCGCTACAAGCACGGCTGGGACGTCGATTTCGTCGGTGGATATGATTTCGGCATGTTCCGGCTCGAAGGCGAGCTCGGTTACAAGCGCGCCAAGGCCAAGAATTTCGATTTCGGCAACGGCGACAACATCATCACCTTCATCGACGCGGGTTCCGGCAATACCTTTACGACAGCCGATTTCGACCTGTCTGACACCACGAGAGTCTATTCGGGAATGGTCAACGCGCTGCTCGATTTCGGCGGCAATGGCCATGTCGGCGGCTATCTGGGCGGCGGCGTCGGCTACGCCAGTGTGCGCCAGTTCGGCTCGAGCCACGGCAAGATCGCCTTTCAGGCTATCGCCGGCCTGACCGTCCCGGTGAGCAACAATATCGATCTGGGCTTCAAGTATCGGTACTTCCGTACGGGCCGCATTCGCTCGGCGCATGACTTTGCGTTCACCGCGACCGAGGGACCGTGCATCAACGACGCAGGCGAATTCGTCTGTTCGAGCGGCGTTGCAACGTTCACGAACAACAACAAGTTCGTATCGAGCAGCTTCCTTGCCAGCCTGATCTACAATTTCGGCGCCGCGGCTCCGCCGCCACCGCCGCCACCGCCTCCTCCGCCGCCGCCACCGCCGCCTCCGGCGACGCAGACGTGCCCGGATGGATCGGTGATTTTGGCGACGAGTACCTGTCCGGCGCCGCCGCCACCGCCTCCTCCGCCGCCGGCTCCGGTCGAGCGTGGAGAACGCGGCCAGTAAGGACTTCGTCGCTTTCCAACAGGGGGAGCGACAAGGCCCGGGCGAGCGAAGGCTCGTCCGGGCCTCTCTCTTGCGCGGCATGGCCGGACAGGGTTGATCGAACAGCGAATTTCGCTATAGGCGCGCGTTCGCGAGCGGCTTGCCGTTCGCACCGTCCGAGACAGTTGCCGAGGCCCCTCTCACGAGGACCTCTTAATTTGCAGCCTAGACGGGGAGAAGGAATCATTCGGAAGCGGTCCGCCGCTTCCGTCGTGCGTTGCTCCGCAATGCCACCGATCCAATGCCCCACGGACAATAGCGCTCGAGGCTCGCCTCGGGCTTTGTTGAACTCGTTCGGATCCGTCCGGACGAATTTTTGGAGTTGGCATGGATCGTTCGCAAAAATCCGATCTGGTCGACGAGCTGAAGAACGTCTTCACCGAGACGAGCGTGGTGGTTGTCACCCGCAACCTCGGGCTGAGCGTGGCCCAGTCCACGGAACTCAGGCTGAAGATGCGCGACGCCGGCGCCCAGTTCAAAGTTGCGAAGAACCGACTTGCCCTGATTGCGCTCGAGGACACGCGCTACAAGCCGATCGGCGACCTTCTCAAGGGCCCGACCGCGCTTGCGACGTCCGGAGACCCCGTCGCGGCGGCCAAGGTGGCCGTCGAATTCGCCAAGACGACCGACAAGTTCGAGATCGTCGGCGGTGCGATGGGCGACACGGTCCTCGACGTGAACGGGATCAAGGCGCTTGCTGCGCTGCCCTCGCTCGACGAACTGCGTGCGACCATCGTGGGCCTCATCCAGGCGCCCGCGACCAAGATCGCCCGCACGATCAACGAGCCTGGCGCCCAGCTGGCCCGGGTCTTCGGCGCCTACGCGGCACAGGCCGCGTAAGCGAACATCTTTTCATCAACGCACGACAATCGAGGCGATGGCCTCACCAAGGAGTATCAAATGGCTGACATCACCAAGCTGGTCGACCAGCTTTCCGAACTGACCGTCCTCGAGGCCGCGGATCTCGCCAAGGCCCTCGAAGAGAAGTGGGGCGTCTCGGCCGCGGCTGCGGTCGCGGTTGCAGGCCCGGCCGCCGGTGGAGGCGCTGCCGCTCCGGCTGCTGAAGAGAAGACCGAGTTCGACGTGATCCTCACCGGCGACGGTGGCAAGAAGATCAACGTCATCAAGGAAGTCCGCGCGATCACCGGTCTTGGCCTCGGCGAGGCGAAGGCGCTGGTCGAAGGCGCTCCGAAGGCCGTCAAGGAAGGCGTCAACAAGGACGAGGCCGAGAAGATCAAGAAGCAGATCGAGGATGCCGGCGGCACCGTCGAGCTGAAGTGACCCAGCGCGCCGTAAGGCGCGCGCGGAGTCATCCCGGCGCAGGCCGGGATCCATCTGCGATCCTGGACCCCGGCCTTCGCCGGGGAACAGATTGGGAAGGGCGGCTCTTCGGGGCCGCCCTTTTTATTTGACCAGCGAACCCAGGAATGCGTCGATTGCAGCGACCGCTTCGGGTTCGTTGAGCTCGGGTGCGTGTCCGACGCCGGTTACGGTCGCCAGCCTCATTCCCGGCGCAACCTCCTGCATTTTCATCGCGGTGGCAGTGGTCAGTAGATCGCTCTTTTCGCCGCGAACGACCAGCAGAGGGTTTCGGGCGAGCGCACCGAACAACGGCCAAAGGTCGATATGCGGCGTGGGGCCGGTGGTCTTGAACGGCTCGGCGATGGCCATGTCGTAGTCGAACCTGATTTCGCCATTCTCCTGGCGGCAATTGCGCTTCGCCATCTTCACCCAATCCTCGCGGGAGTAATGTTCGAACGCCCCCTTCTGATTGGACTCGATGGCCGCGGCGGCTTCATCCCAGCTTCTGAACCGCAGGTCCCTTCCGACGTAGGAAAGAATGCGGCTGACGCCTTCAACGTCGACGTCAGGACCGACATCGTTGAGGATGGCGGCGGCGATCCGCTGCGGGGCCATCGCCGCGATGGTCATCGTGACCAGACCCCCGAGCGAAGTGCCGACAAAGACCGCTTTCTCGATCATGAGATCGTCGAGCAACAGAAGTACGTCGGCCGCGTAGGTCAGCGGAGTATAACGCGCCGGGATCGGGTCATGATCGCTGGAACCGCGCCCGCGAAAGTCGAGCGCGATCACTCGCCAATCGGGGGAGTAGCGCTCGGCGAATTCCACGAAATCGCGTGAGTTCCTGGTCAGCCCGTGGAGGCACAGCAACGGCGCCTTGCCCGCCGGCCCGGGATAATCCCGGTAGTGAAGACGCATGCCGTCCCCGACGACCAGATAGCCATCGCGGTATCGGCTCTCCGTTGCGCCTGCGTCCGCGGTCATTCGAGGCCCGAACGCAGCAGCTTGTTCATGGTGTCCGCGACGAGGCCGGGAGCGGCGCTCGACCAGACAGCGAAACGCAGACCAAGGAAGACGTTCGATCCCATCAATGCCCAGGCCAAGATTTCGAGCTCCTCGTCCGAATAGTCGCGGCTGATTTCACCTCGTTCGCGCCCGGCGATCAATCGGGCAGCGATGCGGGTCGCGGTCGTTTCATAATGTTCGCGATAGGCCTTGGGATCGACGAATTCCGCTTCGTCGATGATCCGGTAGACGTCGCGATGCTCGCGAGCGAAGCGCAGGAAGGCCTCGAGCGCTTTGCCTTCACCTTCGATCGTCTCGGTCGAGCTTCTGAGCACCGGCGCGACATGATCGCGCACCTGTCCCGACATGTCGCGGACCAGCGCCTGGAACAGAGCCTCCTTCGAATCGAAATAGGTGTAAAAGGTGCCGAGCGCGACGCCGGCGCGCTGGGTGATGCCGACGATCGAGCTGTCCGAAAATCCGCGCTCGCCGAATTCATCGCGCGCTGCGTCGAGGATCTTGCGCAGCGTCCGCTCGCCCCGCGCGGTGCGTGGCGCCTTACCCGTGCTCGCAGGGCTGATCTGCGCCTCGTCTGCCAATGCGTCCCCCATCACTCGCCGTAGCTTTCTAACCTAGTCATTCGCAAGTTGAAAGCCGTTTCAACTTTCAGTAAGAGTGTCGAACACGCGGGCGAAGGGAATTGTCCCGGGTGGGGGAGATACAGGGAAAATGCGCGTCACCATCGAACGCGCCGCATTGCTCGGCTCAGTCGCCGCTGCGGCACTCTTCACGACTCCGGCCTCAGCGCAGGACGCGAGTCCGCAAAATGTTTCCGCGCCGGCGGCCACTCCGCCCGAGGCGGTGAAGAAGGCGCCCGCGCCCGAGGCTACAGCGGCGCCGGACAATGGCGGACACGACAGCGCAACCGGCGAAATTGTCGTCACCGCCCGCCGAACCGAAGAACGTCTCCAAAGGGTGCCCGCCTCCGTTTCGGCCTTCAACGAGCGCGCGCTCGACCGAATCCAGGCAGAGGACACGACCGGCCTTCAGGGCGCGGTCCCCAACCTCAACATCGTCCAGGGGCGCGGTTCGTCGAACGCGACCAATATCTACATTCGCGGCATCGGCCAGCCAGACGCTCTCCAGACCTTCGATCCCGCGGTCGGAGTCTATGTCGACGACGTCTATCTCTCGCGAATTCGCGGCAACCAGCTCGACCTGCTCGACGTCGACCGGATCGAGGTCCTTCGCGGCCCGCAGGGCACGCTCTACGGCAAAAACACGATCGGCGGCGCGATTAAATATGTGAGCCGCAAGCCCGGCAAGCAGTTCCGCGCCGATGCCAGCGTCACGGTTGGCTCGTACCACCAGTTCGACGTGAAGGCCGCCGTATCGGGTCCGGTGAGCGACACGCTCTCTCTCGGCTTGGCGTTCATCCGCGAAAAGCACGAGGGGTACGTCAAGGACCCGGTGCTCGACCGCCGCTACAATGACAAGAATAACTGGGGCACGCGCGGCGCCCTCGCCTTCACGCCGAGCTCCCGCTTCCGCTTCGACCTCAGCGCCGATTATTCGCACGACAATGATGCGCTGAACGTCGGCGCTCCGATCAACGAACTGCGCCACCTGTTCAGCAACACGGTCATCCTGCCGCTGGCGCAGGACCCGTCGGACTATGATTTCAAGGCGCGGACGACCCCCGGCCTTCCGAACTCGACCAAGCTCAGGCACTGGGGCGTGGCGGGCACGGCGACCTACGACATTGGCGATGGACTGACGCTCAAGTCGATCACCGCCTATCGGAAGCTCCACACAAAAGACTTCATCGATATCGACGCCACCCAGGCGCAGGTCGGCGACGTGCTGGTCGACGTTCACCAGCACCAGCTGAGCCAGGAGTTGCAGCTCGCTTACACCAGCGATCGCCTCTCTGGCGTGGCCGGGCTCTATTATCTCGATGAACGCAATGAATCGCACCAGGAAGCATTCGCGAACGACCTCGTCGATTTGACGCCGTTTCGCGGAGTTTTCCCCGACTTCCTGCTGGGGCCATCCAATTTCCCGACGTTTCTTCGGACCATCGACGACGATTTGAAGACCAAGAGCTACGCCGGATACGCGAACGCGAGCTACACGATCGTTCCAAACGTTCGCCTGTCCGCCGGCGTCCGCTGGACCAAGGAGACGAAGGATTATTTCCGGACGACCTCCACCTTCTCCAGCTCGCCGCTTCTGACCAGCGTCGCGCCGTTCGACTTCGCGCCGCCAAAGGGCAAGTGGACCGATGTTTCGCCGATGGCGAGCCTCGACTGGCAGGCGACGCCGACGACCATGCTTTACGCGCGCGTCGCCAAGGGCTTCCAGTCCGGCGGTTTCAACGGCCGTGCGAACGATCCGAGCACGTCGACCAAATATGATCCAGAAAAGGTCCTCTCCTACGAGGCCGGGTTCAAGACCACGATCCTCAACCAGCTTCGCTTGAACGGCGATGTTTTCTACAACAACTACAAAGACTTCCAGGCCCGCGTTTCGGGTATCGCGACCGATCCGACGACGGGTCTACCCGATCCGGTCCTTTCCGTCCTCAACGCCGGTAGGCTGTCGATCAAGGGCGCCGAGCTCGAGGCGAGCTGGACTCCGCTCGACGGCCTGCTGCTCGATACGCAGATCGGCTACCTCGACGCGAAATATAAGGAATTCGACGACGCGCAGTTCAGCAATTTCGGCGGAAGCCGCGCCTTCCAGACCCCGGCTTTCTCGCCGAAGTGGACGCTGAGGGCGGGCGCGCAATATTCCTTCGGCCTCGGGTCGATGGGGGGAATCACGATCGGTGGACAGACTCGCTACCGTTCGCGCCAGGCGCTCGCCGTCGACAATACGTTCGTGAACACGGATACCGAGATCCAGGGCCTGTTCCAGAATGGCTATTGGCTCGAGGATGCCCGGATCGTCTGGGAGGATTCGTCGAAGAAGTTCGCGGTCGGCCTCTACGGCTACAACCTGACCAACAAGCTGTACAAAACCGACGCCCAGGAATTTTCGAGCATCGGCAATATCCGCACCGTATATTTCGGAGCGCCGCGCACGGTCTCTCTCAAACTGACCGCGCGTTACTAAATCGCAGATCTCTTCAATAGCGGGGGTGGCGAGCTTCGCTGCCCCCGCTTTTCGTTTGGCGCGCTGCGGATTAGGGTCGCAAGCATGCGGCAGTATCTCGACCTCATGCAGCTCATCCTCGACCGCGGGGTCGAGCAGCAGGACCGCACCGGCACCGGCACGCTTTCATGGTTCGGAGCGCAGATGCGGTTCGACCTTGCCGACGGATTTCCGCTTCTCACGACCAAGAAGCTTCACTTGCGATCCATCATCGTCGAGCTGCTGTGGTTTCTTCGCGGCGACACCAACATCCGCTGGCTCAACGAACGCAAGGTCAGCATCTGGGACGAATGGGCCGACGAAGACGGCGATCTCGGACCGGTCTATGGCAAGCAATGGCGCGACTGGGAAACCGCCGACGGTCGCCATTTCGACCAGATCGAGAACCTCGTCGACCTGATCCGGCGCGATCCTTATTCGCGGCGCCAGATCGTGACCGCCTGGAACCCCGGCGAAATCTCCAAGATGGCGCTCGCGCCCTGCCACTGCCTGTTCCAGACGCAAGTCGCCGCCGGGCGGCTCAACCTGCAGCTCTATCAGCGCAGCGCGGACATTTTCCTCGGCGTGCCCTTCAACATCGCCTCTTATGCGCTCCTGACGCACATGCTTGCGCGGGAGTG
The DNA here is from genome assembly GCA_035712425.1 of Sphingomicrobium sp. Classification (GTDB taxonomy): domain Bacteria; phylum Pseudomonadota; class Alphaproteobacteria; order Sphingomonadales; family Sphingomonadaceae; genus Sphingomicrobium. The sequence continues at coordinate 85 of DASTAU010000198.1, read as the reverse complement.
CGGTCTGGAGCCTGGCGTATTCGTGTGGACCGGTGGTGACTGCCACCTTTACTCGAACCATCTCGAGCAGGCGCGGCTGCAGCTA
>DASTAU010000197.1:0-2216 GCA_035712425.1 Sphingomicrobium sp. | reverse complement strand
GGCGGGTGAATGAGCCCGGTCTCGACTACGGCGAGCTGGATGATGCCCCACCAGACGATGTCGTAACCCATGCTGAGGATCAGCGGCGTGACGATAGGCACGGTGATGACCATCACCGCGAAAGACTCCATCAGCGAGCCGAGAAGCAGGAAGAAGAACAGCAACAGAGCCATGATGGCCCAGTTTGCCCAGTGCAGGGTCGACACCCAGGCCGTGGCAAGGTCGGTCAGCGCCGACACGGCGACGAAGAACGAGAGCGTCTGAGCGCCGAAGATCAGCCCGTAGATCATCGCGGTGACGGCCGTGACCTCGGCCATGACCCGCCAGAACGCGTCACCCTTGAGCTTGCCGCGATAGAGGGCGATGAGGAACGCGCCGAAGGCACCCACGGCGGCCGATTCGGTGTCGGTGAAGACGCCCAGATAAAGCCCGCCCATCACGGTGAAAAAGAGCAAGCCGACCGCGCGGCACTTCCGCAGCTGCTGGCCGATTTCCTCCGCGCCGCTTCGCACCGATGCCGGGCTGGATTTCGGCGCAAGATGCACATAGAGCCAAACCGTGACGCAATAGAGGAGAACGGAGAGCAGCGCCGGGCCGAAGGCCCCCATGAAAAGCTGGCCCACCGACGCTTCGGTCAGAAGCGCGAAGACGATCAGCGGGCCCGAGGGCGGCACCAGCGCCCCCAGAGTGCCGCCGGCAGCGCAGACGCCGGTCGCCAGCGCCGGGGAATAACCGCGCTCGCGCATTTCCGGCACGGCCACTTTGCCGATCAGCGAAGCGGTGGCGATCGACGAGCTCGTCAGCGCGCCGAAACCGGCGCAGCCGAGAATGGTCGCATAAGCGAGGCCGCCGCGCAGCCGGCCCAAAACCGCATGCGCCAGATTGTAAAGATCGGTCGCCATGCCGGCCGTCGCGGCAAAGCTTCCCATCATCAGGAAGAGGGGCAGCGTGCCGACCTGGCCGTTGGTCAAAAATCCTTCGACGGTCGTGCCGAAAGCGCTGAGCGCCGGATCGAATCCCATGAGCAACGCCGAGCCGACGAGGCCGATCAGCGCCATGCTGGCGGCGAGCGGCACGAGGCCGAGCATGAACAGCCACAGGCAGAGAAAGGCATAGAGCACCTCAAGTCCGATATTGCTCTGCGCCCAGCTCGAGACATTCTCGAAATCGATGGCGACATAGATGCCGGCCACGACGGTGGCGACGCCGACCACGAGCGCGATCCTCGTGAACACCGGGTGCGTCGCCTCGCCCGGTTGCGGCGGCGGATGTTCCCAGGCTCTCCGAAACTGGTTGAGCATAACGACCAGCTGCACGAGGGAGCCGAGGAAGAACATCAACGCCACGCCGAAGAGGAAGGGCGCTTGCGGCAGCCCCAGCATCACCGTGGCCCGGCCTTGCTCGGCGAGCTGGCCGGCATAGACGTAGATTTGCCAGGTCAGCACGACGAAGAAGATCAACAGGAACAGCCCGCCAATCGCATCGAGCCACATTCCGAGCCGCGGCGTCATGAACCGGCTCAGCAGGTCGATGCGCAGATTGACCTTGTTCGCAAGGCCCGCGGGAATCGTCGCCGCGATTGCCACCGCGAACACCATCGAAACGACTTCGTTGAGCGCGGGGAACGGAGAATTGAAGATCCAGCGCATCAGAACGTCGAGAACCGTCGCGCCCGCAGCGGTGAGCATTCCGGCAACGGCGAGCGACGCGACCGGTCGCGTTGCGAGCACGCAGAAATACTCCAGCCGGTCGAGCATCGATTGCTGCGAAGCTGGCGTTTCCGCCAATGCGCTGTTCTCCATCAAAGCCTCCCCGCCGCGCCTTCGAGCGATCGCGATTTGATATTACGCCACCGACCGGGCCGGTCCCTGCGCATCGGTCGATTGACGAGCTCGACGCCGGTTCTGGAATTTAGACGTTGCGCCGGCTTGAGCAACTGATTTCGTCGGCGCGGCGGAATATTCCCGGATTTTCAACGCGCCGCGCGCCGCCACGTTTGACTCGGCGGAAGGGACAGGCTTAACGTAAATGCATGGCTTCGAAAAGCCGCGCCGCATGCGCCGGAGAATGATCGCGAAGCGATCGACAATGAACAAGGGAGGACTTCCTATGATACGTCGCGCCCCGCTGCTCTTTCTCCTTGCGATCGCGGCAAGTGGGCTTTCTGCCGCCGCTTCCGCCGCCGATCCGATTCTGCTGAAATACGGCGATCCCGG
>DASTAU010000196.1:0-2689 GCA_035712425.1 Sphingomicrobium sp. | reverse complement strand
ACCGTGAGTTCGACGGCATCAAGGTTCACCTGACGCTGCTTCCCAATCCGTCGCACCTTGAAGCCGTCGATCCCGTGGTTCTCGGCAAGGCGCGCGCGGTGCAGACGATCAAGGGCGACAAGGAGGGCGACACCGTCCTTCCGATGCTCCTTCACGGGGACGCGGCGTTCGCGGGACAGGGCGTGGTCTGGGAATGCCTCAGCTTCTCCGGGCTTCCCGGTTACGGCACCGGCGGAACGATCCATTTCATCGTCAACAACCAGATCGGCTTCACCACCAGCCCGCAGTTCGGCCGCTCGTCGCCTTATCCTTCGGACGTCGCCAAGGGCATCCAGGCGCCCATCCTTCACGTCAACGGCGACGATCCCGAAGCCGTCACCTTCTGCTGCAAGATGGCGATCGAGTTCCGCCAGCGCTTCAACCGCGACATCGTCATCGACATGTGGTGCTACCGCCGTTTCGGCCACAACGAAGGCGACGAGCCGAGCTTCACCCAGCCGGAAATGTACGCGGCGATCAAGAAGCACCGTCCGATCAGCGAAATCTACGCCAAGCGGTTGATCGACGAAGGCGTGGTCGATCAGGCGTGGGTCGAAAAGGAGACCGGCGACTATATTGCCTACCTCGAAGAAGAATTTCGGTCGGCGGTCTCTTACCTGCCGAACAAGGCGGACTGGTTCGAAGGCCGCTGGGCCGGGCTCGGCCGTCCGGACGAGCCCGTGCTTGGCCGACGCAATATCGCGACCGCGATAAGCGATGAAGAGCTAAACAAGCTCGGCGACGTACTCACCCGGGTGCCCGAAGGCGTCACCATCCACAAGACATTGCAGCGCATCCTCGACGCGAAGAAGCAGATGTTCGACAGCGGCGAAGGCTTCGATTGGGCAACGGCGGAAGCGCTCGCGTTTGGAAGCTTGCTCGCCGACGGCAACGGCGTCCGTCTTTCGGGCCAGGACAGCGGCCGCGGCACCTTCAGCCAGCGGCACGCCGTCTGGGTGGACCAGAAAACCGGCCAGAAATATATCCCGCTGACGACCATCGACGGCGGCCGCTTCGAGGTACGCGATAGCCCTCTCTCGGAATTCGGGGTCCTCGGCTTCGAATATGGCTATTCGCTCGCCGACCCGCGCTGCCTCGTGCTCTGGGAAGCCCAGTTCGGCGATTTCGCCAATGGCGCGCAGAGCATCATCGACCAGTTCATTGCAGCCGGCGAAGCCAAGTGGCTGCGCGCCAGCGGCCTCGTCCTGCTGCTCCCGCATGGTTTCGAAGGTCAGGGACCGGAGCACAGCTCTGCGCGGCTCGAGCGCTACCTGCAGCTCTGCGCCGAGGACAATATGCAGGTCGCCAACTGCACGACTCCGGCGAACTACTTTCATATCCTCCGGCGTCAGATGCGCCGCGACTTCCGCAAGCCGCTGGTGATGATGACTCCCAAGTCGCTGCTCCGGCACAAGCTCGCCGTTTCGAGCGCGGCTGACTTCACCGGCGACAGCCACTTCCGCCGCATCCTGTCCGACCTCAACCCGCCGGCAGAGGGTGAGACGCGCCGGCTGGTGCTCTGCTCGGGCAAGCTCGCCTACGAACTGATCGACGCGCGCGACAAGGCTGGCGACCTTGGCGTCGAGGTCATCCGGATCGAGCAGCTCTATCCATTCCCGTCAGAGCCGCTTCTGAAGCGTCTCAAGGCGATGCCGAAGCTCCAGGACCTGATCTGGGCGCAGGAAGAGCCGAAGAACAATGGTGCATGGATGTTCGTCGAGCCGGTCATCGAGCAATGCCTCGCCGACGCGGGCTTCGGCGCGATCCGGCCGCAATATGCGGGCCGCGACGCCGCGGCTTCTCCGGCGACCGGGCTCGCCAAGCGTCACGCGGCCGAGCAGGCGGCCTTGATTGCCGCGGCGCTCGGCCATAGCAGCCCGGCTGGAACCGCCGTCGCGGCGGAATGAAGGAATAGAATGGCCACCGACGTCCAGGTCCCCGCGCTCGGGGAATCGATTACCGAAGGAACGCTTGCCCAGTGGCTGAAGAAGCCTGGAGAGGCGGTCGCTCAGGATGAGCCCATCGCCAGCCTGGAGACGGACAAGGTCAGCGTGGAGGTACCATCTCCCGTCGCGGGCGTGATGAGCGAGCAACTCGTCAAGGAAGGCGATACTGTCGCGGTCGGCGCGCCCATTGCCCGCATCGACGAAAGCGGAACAGCCGCTGCTCCGGCGAAAGCCGCGGCGGAAGCGACGACCAATCCGCCGGGGGCGGGTGAAACGCCGGCGCTGAAGGGCGATTCGACCGCGCCCGTCGCCGAAGCCGAGGACGATCAGGTGACGACCCTGTCTCCCGCGGTTCGTCGAGCGGTGCTCGAATATCATGTCGATCCCAGCAAGATTCAGGGCACCGGCAAAGACGGTCGGCTAACCAAGGACGACGTGATCGCTGCGGCGCAGGCTGGCAGTACCCCGGCGCAGGCCGGGGCCCAGGCGGAAGCAAAGCTTCCGTCAACCCCTGTACAACAGTCTTCGGCTCCGGGACCCCGGCCTTCGTCGGGGGACAGAAGGGAAGAGCGGGTCAAAATGTCCCGCCTTCGCCAGACGATCGCGAAGCGCCTCAAGGACGCCCAGAACACCGCAGCGATGCTGACGACGTTCAACGACGTCGACATGAGCGCCGTCATCGACGCCCGGACCCGGTACAAGGA
>DASTAU010000195.1:0-11261 GCA_035712425.1 Sphingomicrobium sp. | reverse complement strand
TCGGTCACCGCTTTTCTCGGAATGATCACGTCCGGCATTCCATCGGCGCCCTCGGGCCGCGCTACGGTCACTCGGGCGAGGCGGTGGCCGTCGGTCGCGGCGGCGCGCATCTGGTCGTCGATGACGTGGAGGAAGATGCCCATCAGATAGTAGCGCGTCTCTTCGCTCGAGATCGCGAAGCGGGTCTTCTCGATGATCTCGCGCAGCGTCGCCGCCGGAAGCTCAAACCGGGTCGGGAGGTCGCCCTCGGCGATCACGGGGAAATCGTCGCGCGGGAGCGTCGAGAGATTGAAACGCGAACGGCCGGCGACGACCTGCATCTTGCCGTCGGCGGCGGTCAGCTCGACCTGGCTGCCTTCGGGCAGCTTGCGGACGATGTCGAAGAAGGTGTGCGCAGAGACCGTCGTCGCGCCTGCCTGGCCGACATTCGCCGGAATGGTCTCGTCGACCTGGAGGTCGAGGTCGGTCGCCATGAGCCGAAGGGAGCCATCGTCGCGCGCTTCCATCAGCACGTTGGACAGGATCGGAATGGTGTTCCGCCGCTCCACGACCGACTGGACATGGCCGAGGCTCTTCAGGAGGACCGCCCGTTCAATCGTCGCTTTCATCGCTTCAAAGCCCCATCATCCGCACTCGCAACGGCACGGTTATAGCGAGCCATTGCGCGCACGGAAGTGGGATGATGAGTCTCGCCTAGCTTATTTGCCGGCCTTCTTCCCGACGGCGGGCGCATTGGCCGCCTGCTTCGAGGGCATCAGCACACCATCGACCATATGGACGACGCCGTTGCTGTATTTTTGGTCCGCTCCGGTAATCACCGCCTTGTGGCCGGCGGCATCGGTGATGACCGTATTCCCGGCTTCCTTGGTCGCGGTAAGCGTGCCGCCGCCCATCGTCGCGAGCGGTGCCTTGCCCTTGTTGGCGTCGATCACCTTGTCGATGTCGGCGACCAGCACGGTGCCAGGTAGGATCATGTTGGTGATGATCCCCGTCAGTTGCGCGCGATTGGCCGGCGATGCGTCGAACGTTCCCGCGGGAGCGGCGGCGACCGCCTGATCGGTCGGAACGAAGACCGTGTAAGGTCCGGGCCCGGCCAAGGTCTGGTCGAGGCCGGCCGCCTTGGCCGCCGCGACGAACTTGCTGTTCTGGTCCAGACCAGCCGCGATGGTCTTGTCGCCTGCCGCCTTCTCGGCCTTCGGAGATTGAACATCCTGCGGTCCGTTCGCGCTCGCGTTATTCTTGTTGTTACAGGCGCTGAGCGAAAGAAGCGCCGCCGCCGCGACGGTGAGCGCGAGAGCATGAGTCTTCATGCCGGAGTCTCCCTTTTTTGTTTTGTGAACGAAATGGCCCGGCGGGGATTGAGTTCCCACTGCCGGGCCATTCTGCTTTCTTGCCTTACGTCAGCAGCGAAGCGACGATCGCCGTCACCAGCTGTGTCGTCGGGTCCACCTGATAGATGTAGCCGTTGTTGTAACGGTACCAAGCGTTCGGCGTGTCATAGTAGGTCGCCCGATAATCGAGCGGCACGTTGTACATGCCGTAACCGGCCGGAAGGGGCTGACCGATCGTGAATCCCGGCGACATCAGCGCCGCGACCGAGGTAATCAGGCTGCTCCTCGTATCATACTGGTAGATCGCGCCCGGCGCATACCAGTAGGAATAATCGGCCGTCGGATAATAATAGCTGCGATAGTTCAGCGGCACGTTGTAGTAATTGTACGCCGAGGGCAGCATTTGCCCGACGCCATAGCCGCCCGCGTAGAGCGGAATGACATTCTCAACCATCCCGCTGTAGCAATCGACCTGGTAGATCACGCCGTTGCCGTAGCGGTTGCAGAGATTGCCGTAACCGTACCCGTAGTCGAAGCTCGACGGGTAGAAGCTATCGAGCCCGTAATAGGACGGCACATAGCTATTCATGTAGTAGGACGGCAGGTAGCTGCCCGGCATGTAACCGCCCGCGAGAAGCGGGAGCAGCGCATCGATCAGGCCCGAGCCGCGATCGATTTGGTACGCATAGCCATTCCCGTACTGATAATAATAGTTGGGCGTGGCCGGATAGAGATACGCCAGATCCTGCGGGAACGGGCTGAAGGTGCCGAAGGTGGCCGCCGTCGAAAACGGAACACCCAGCAGCGCTGCCGCCGTCACCGGCGCGAAAATCTCGCGCCGAGGAGCGAAGTTCGCGACCGGAAGGAAGCGCGCATCGCCGAGCGTGCGGAGCGCATTGACGCGATCATTGACCGCGAGGGCGCCTAGATTCTTGTTGGCAAGACCCGGGGGCATGCAGCCCTTGCTGACGAGGCCCGGCGGGCACCCGCCGACGCCGAAGCCACGAGCGTTCCGATCTGCGAACCGCCCGGTCTCGGCAATGCGCGTCTGGACGCCATTCATCCGTTCAGCGCGAAGCTGCTCGCGCTGGGCGAAGCGGTCCTGCTGCATTTGCCGGCCGTGCTCGTTCTGCGCCTGCTGGAAGCGCTGGACGCGCATGTTGTGCGCCTGCTCCATCCGCTGCGTGCGCATCTGGCGAGCCTGCGCCTGCTGATTGGCGTGAGCATGGCGCTGGTTCTGCGCCTGAATGCGGTTGTCATGCATTTGCTGGCGAGCCGCCATGCGATTCTGCGCGTTCGCACGATTGCCGTGCTGGCGCTGGACGGCCTGGGCCTGCGCGCGGCCCTGTCCGTGCTGCCGTTGGACGTGCTGTTGCTGCCGCTGCATGGCGAAGCCCTGCGCGTGCATGGCATGTCCGCCACCGCCGCCCCGAGCGAACACCTGCGCGTGGCCGCCGCCGTGGTTTCCACCGCCACCGCCGCCGCGAGCGAACATTTGGGCATGGCCACCACCGTGGTTGCCGCCACCGCCGCCGCCACGAGCGAAAGACGGGGCGTGTCCGCCGCCGCCACCGCCGCCGCGGTTCTGTTGAGCCTGCTGATTGCCCTTGCCGCCGCCGTGCGGCCCCGCGCTAGCCGGGGCTGCGATCGCGAGGGCGGCGACGCCGGCCGCGAGAAACACCCTGGTCATGATAGAATCTCCTTTCGAACGGCTAAAACGGCCCGTTCGCTTCACCGTTCCAACCGTTAGACGGATGGAGACTGCGCCCTATCGCACTAGCGTGAACCTAAAATTGCCAGCGTGTTCAGATAGTTATCTGTTCCCGATCGGCGATCCACGATCCCTTCAGCGATCCTAGTGAAAGCACCACCAGGAGTGCGGCGAGAAGATAGAAGCCGAGGCACGCGACCGCCGCATCGCGAAGAGCGTTGGCGCCATGTGTGGCCTCAAGGCCATCGGAAAGGCGGCCCATCAGCCATGGACCGACACCCAGACCGATCAGGTTGTTGATCAGGAGGAAGCTGGCGGAAGCCGTAGAACGCATCGCCCTCGGCACGAGGTGCTGCACTGCCGTCACGATCGGTCCCAGCCACAGGATGTTCACGGCGCTTCCGACCAGCAGCAACGGCCAGGCGATCCAAAGGTTCGGCGCGAGCAGTCCAAGCCCCCACGCTGGGATCGAAATCAGCCATGCGATTGCCGGAAGCTTCGCGTACCATCCGCGGTCTGAGCTGCCGAGGCGATCGGCAAGCCAGCCGCCGGCGAAAACACCTGCGCAACCGCCAATCAGCCACAGCGACGCGAGGAAGTTACCGGTGGACACCAGGTCAAGACCGAAGCTCAGCATCATCACCTTCGGCGTCCACAGCGCCAGGCCATAGCCGCACAGCGAGCTTGCCGACGCCGCGAAGGCGAGCAGCCAAAAGGCGGGGTTGCGGGCGAGCATCGGGAACACGGTCAGTAGCGGCGATGGGGTTGAGACGAAGACTGGTTTCGCGACGTCGCGAACGACGAAGCGCAGAGCGGGGGCGAGGGCCAGCCCGGCTATCCCGAGGATCGCAAAGGCTTCGCGCCAACCGAACCGCGCGGCGAGCTGGCCGCCGATGAACGACCCCGCGCCCAAACCGATCGGCACTCCCAGGGAGAAAATGGCGAGCGCGCGGGCACGGCGGTCGGGAGGGAAGTAATCGGCGATGAGCGCGTAGGACGGCGCAACTCCGCCCGCCTCGCCTACCCCGACTCCGAGCCGGCACAGAAAAAGCGTCCAATAGCCCGTGACCGCTCCGCACAGCGCTGTGAAGGCACTCCACACGCCGAGCGAACCGGCGACGACCGCGCTTCGGCTGGTGCGGTCGGCAAGGTAGGCAAGCGGGATACCGAGAACGGCGTAGAGGAGGGCGAAGGCCGTGCCGCCAATCGCGCCGAACTCGGCGTTCGAAAGGTGCAGCTCCGCCTGGATCGACGGCCCGAGAATCCCGACGATCTGGCGGTCCAGGAAATTGAAAATATAGGCGATGAGCAGCAGCGCGAGCACGAGGGATGGGCCGCGCTTCGACTCGATGGCCTTGCTCAATCCAGATCGCCCAACAGGCTCAGCAGCCGATCGACGTCGGCTTCGTCATGGTAGAGCGCGAAGCCGATTCTCAGCACGTCTCCGCGGACGTCGGTAATGCAATTCTTCGCCATGAGCTGTTGGTGCCAGTCCGGGGTGTTGGGGTTGCGAAAGGCGAGGAACCGCGCGTGAGGCCCGTCGCCGGTTGGGTTGAGGAGCTCGGCCGCGGCCAGCCTGGTTTGCGGAAGGGCGTCAAGGAAATAACGCTGCAGCGCGCCGACGTGCCCGGAAATGAGTTCGGTTGTCAGCTCCTGATCGAGCAGCATCCGCTGAACCGCATTGAACCGATAGAGAGCCGACGGATCGAACGTCGCGCCCATGAAACGGCTGGCGTCCTTCGCATAGCCGACGCTGCCGGGAGGCAACGTCAGGTCTTCGAATTCCGCATACCAGCCGGTTACCGGCGGCCGCTCGCCAAAAACGGCGGGCGCATGAAGGAAGGCGCAGCCTTCGCCCGCCATCGCATATTTGTATCCACCGCCGAGGTAGAAGGCAGTCTTGGACGCGACCTCCCCGAGTGGCTGGGGTAGCGCCATGAAAGCGTGATAACCGTCGATGACCACCCAAGGCCCTTCCGGTCTTGCAAGAGCGGCCAGCTGATCGATGCGATCGAAAACTTGCCCGCTGCCAAACAGGACCTGGCTGACCAGAATGAGGTCATGATCCCCCTGCGATGCTGCCTGGAGGAAACGTTCCGAAAAGCTTTCCGACGGTTCGACGGCCAACTTCTCGAGCTCGATCCAGCCTGCTTCCGCCCAGCGCGCGAATTGCCGGCGCGCGCTGTGAAACTCGCCGTCCGTCGTCAGGATACGAAGCGGTCCATCGCCCCGGGCGGGCGCGGCCGTGACCAGGCGGATGAGGAACTCGTGCGTGTTCGACGAAAAGACGATCGTCGAAGGATCATCGGAACCAAGCTCCCTCGCGACATGCTCCTGCGCCTCGGGCCAGACCTCGCCCATCACCTTGTCCCATTTGCGGTCGGCGAGCCGGGCGGCGTCATTCCATGCTGCGACCTGTCCGGCGAAGCTCGCGTCGGGCCAGAGATGGTGGCTATGCGCCGCGAAATGCAGCCGCGTCGGGTCAGCCCCGAGGCTTCGGCTGAACAAGGATTTGAAGCTCAAAGCCCAAAGCTCACTACAACGACGTCCTTAGCGCCCACAGTTCGGGGAAGACCCGCTTCTCGAGTGTCGAACGAAGATAGGGTGCGCCGGCCGAGCCTCCGGTCCCTCGTTTGTTGCCGATAATCCGCTCGACAGTAAGGACATGCTTGTGACGCCACGCCGCCAAAGCGTCGTCGATATCGACCAGTTTCTCGGCAAGCTCGTACAGCTCGAACCAGCGCTCGGCGTTGCGGTAGACCTCGAGCCACGCGGCGGCGAGCACCTCCGCAGAGCCGTCGCCGACGTCGAAACCCGACCGTTCGAGCGCGGCGATGGATGCTTCCCGGAGGCTAGGTTCACGAAGAGCCGTTTCGAGCCGCGCCCGACCCGTGCTGCCTTCGGCATATTGCTCGAGGAAGGCCGGATTCTTCAGCCCCAGGCGAAATTCAATCTCTCGAAACTGCTCGGACTGAAAGCCGGAGCTGGTTCCGAGAACGTCACGGAACTTGAGATAGTCGACCGGCGTCAGCGTCGACAGGACGTCCCATGACAGGGTCATCACCGCCTGGATCCGGCTGATCCGGGCCATCGCCTTGTATGCTTCGGCAAAACGGTCCTCGCCGATGAGCCGGATCGCGAGGTTCAACTCGTGGAGCAGCTCCTTCATCCACAGCTCTTTGGTCTGATGGATGACGATGAACAGCATTTCGTCGTGGAGGCCCGACAAGGGCTGCTGTGCGGAAAGAAGCTGATCGAGCTTCAGATAGTCGGCATAAGTGATGCCGGCGGGCGTCGCGGTCATGCGCGACGGCTTAGGGGAAACAAGCGTTGTCCGGAAGCGCCTGCTCAGTAGGGGCCGCTGCCCCCGCCGCCTCCACCCGGAGCGCTGTTGACCGAGCCGATGTTGTTGAACAGCTCTTCAAAGAAGCTTTGCTTGCGGCCCAGGGTCGGAGTGAAGCGCTTCGACGGGTTGACGTTCAGCACCAGCTCCTTGCCCGTATTTTGGACCGAAGCGACATTGCCCTTGGGGTCGAAGCGGACGAGCGTGATCTGCTGTTTCGTCACGCGCGGGTTGCGGAAGGCGAGCTGGTTGGTGTCGCGCGACACATAATACCATTCGTCGGGCGTGAACTGGCCCGAGAAGGTCGGGGTGCCGAGGAGCTTCGTGACCGAATCCTTGTTGTCGACGCCGGGCTGGACCGAGCTCAACATTTGCGGATCGATCACTGCCCCCTTGTGCGCCCGATTGTTGGCGCAGCCGGCGGCCAGCAAGCCAAGAACTGCCATTGTCGAGACCCTGACCAAGCCGAGCTTCATGAATGCATCATTCCTTCTTGTGACGCAGAGCGCGTCCGGCGCGCCTTGCGTGGCGCGGCGCGTGCCTCAATATGCTGCCCATAAGGAGGCGCGCAAGCCTTCGCCGTCAGAGGACCTATGCTGCGCTTCCTGTTCCAGAGATTAACGGCCGATCCCGAACGCGGGGCGGAGCTGTTCGACGCCGCCACCCGAATCGCGCGGGAACCGCACTGGTTTGTGAAAGGCGGGGTGCCGGATACGCTTGATGGCCGGTTCGCCGTTCTCGCGACCGTGACCGCCCTGGTGCTGGTGCGCCTGGAGGGCGAGGGCGAACCCGGAAACGCAACGTCGGTGGCGCTGGCCGAGCGGTTCATCGAGGTCATGGAATCGGAGCACCGCGAACTCGGACTCGGAGACCCGACGCTCGGCAAGACTGTGCGCAGGCTAGTGGGGTCCCTGGCGAGGCGTACCGAGCTTTGGCGCGGCGCTGTCGGCGATGAAGGAGCGTGGGACACTGCTACTCGCGAAAGCCTCTACAAGAGTGAGGTGTGTGCCGACGCCCTGGAACATTCCGCGAGCGCTTTGAGGCGATTGTGGGACTTGCTGCACGACCTTGGATTGGCGGAGATCGGGCGGGGGCATCTGCAGTGACCGACCGCTTTGCGCACCGGCTTCGGCTCGACCAGATCCGCGACGGCGAGCGGCTCGATCTTTCCGCCGACGACGCCGAGCGAGCCTCCATCGCCCAGCGTCTCGGCTTGAGTGCGCTCAATCGTCTCGACGCCCATGTTTGCCTGTCACGCACCAATTCCATCGTGCGCGCCGAAGGCCGCATCGCCGCCACCCTTGAGCAGAACTGCGTCGTCACCGGAGAACCGGTGACCGCGCACGTCGACGAGCCGTTTGCGCTTGTTTTCACGCCCGAGCCGGAAGGAGCCGCTCCGGACGACGAAGTCGAGCTTGGCGAGCAGGATTGCGACGTCGCTTTCTACGACGGCGCCGTGATCGATCTGGGCAGCGCGATCGCCGACACGCTGGCGCTTTCCATCGATCCCTATCCGCGAAGCGCGAGCGCGGATGTGGCGCTCAGGGAAGCCGGTGTGCTGACGGAAGAGCAGGCAAGCCCGTTCGCGGCGCTCGCCGCGCTAAAGGGCCAGAAGCCCGACGATTAAAACGGGACGTCGTCGTCCAGGTCGGTGTCGAACGCCGCCGGCTGCGGACGCGACTGGGTGCGGGTCGAACCGCCGCCACCGCCGCCAAAATCTTCATATTCCTCGTTGAAAGCGCCGCGCCCACCGCCGGAGCTGTCACGGCTGTCGAGCAGCACCATCGCACTGTTGTAGTTCCGCAGGACGACATCGGTCGAATAACGATCGTTGCCCGATTGATCCTGCCACTTGCGGGTTTCCAGTTGCCCTTCGAGATAGACCTTGGATCCCTTGCGCAGGTAGCTCTTGGCGACGCGGGCCAGCCCTTCCGAGAAAATCGACACATTGTGCCATTCGGTTTTCTCTTTTCGCTCGCCCGAATTGCGGTCCTTCCAGCTTTCGGACGTCGCGACGCTGAAGCTGACGACTTCGCCGCCATTCTGAAAGGTGCGCGATTCGGGGTCCTTGCCCAGATTCCCGACGAGAATCACCTTGTTGACGCTGCCCGCCATGCCACTCTCCTTGCTCGAGAGTCGCTATAAACCGAGCGCGACCGCCGTCCAGTAGGTTAGGCCCGCCGCGATATAAGCGAGAGCAAAAAGATAGCCGATCATGAACAGCGGCCACTTCCAGCCATTGGTCTCGCGCCGGGTCACGGCAATGGTCGAGATGCACTGCGGAGCGAACACAAACCAGGCGAGAAAAGCGAGCGCGGTGGGGAGCGGCCAGCCGTGTTGGAGCTTCTTCACCAGCGGCTGGTTGCCTGCAGGATCGTCGCCGGCGTCGAGCGAATAGACGGTGGCGATCGCGCTGACGGCGACCTCGCGCGCAGCCATCGCGGGAAGCAGCGCCAGGCTGATGTCGTGGTTGAAGCCGATGGGCTTCACGACCGTTTCGATGCCCGTTGCGATTCGGCCGGCGATCGAGACTTCGCTTTGCTTCTGCCCGGGACCGGCCTGCGGCATGCTGGCCAGCGCCCAGAGCACGATGGTCGTTCCAAGGATGATCGTACCAGCCCGCTTCAAGAAGATCTGGACGCGCGTCAGGATGCCGAGCGCGACGTCCTTGATCGGCGGCCACTGATACTTTGGAAGCTCCATCATGAAGCCGCCGCCGCCGCCCTTCAGGACCCCGCGACGAAGGACATAAGCGGCGCCGAGCGCGCCCGTTATCCCGGCGATGTAAAGGCCGAACATCACCACGCCCTGGAGGCCGACCCCCCAGGTCAGCCGAGTGTTCGGAATGAAGGCGGCGATGATCAACGTGTAGACCGGCAAGCGCGCCGAACAGGTCATCAGCGGAGCGACCAGGATCGTCGTCAGCCGGTCCTTGGGATCATCGATCGTCCGCGTCGCCATGATCCCCGGCACCGCGCAGGCGAAACTCGACAGGAGCGGAATGAATGCGCGGCCGGACAAGCCCACGCCGTGCATCAGCCTGTCCATCAGGAAGGCGGCGCGGACCATGTAGCCCGTGCCTTCGAGCAGCAGGATGAAGAAGAACAGGATGAGAATCTGCGGAAGGAAGGTGATGACGGCGCCGACGCCGGCGATCGCTCCGTCGACGACCATTGAGCGCAGGATGCCCGGCTGAAGCGCTTGGGTCGCCGTGGCGGAAAGCCAGGCGACCGCCGACGTGATCCACGCGACCGGAACCTGACTCCAGGCGAAGACCGCCTGGAACATCACGAACATGATCGCCGCGAGGATGATCGGACCCGCGACCGGGTGGAGGAGAACGGAATCGAGCCGGTGGGTCCAGCGGCGAACCGGCGTTTCGCTGACCACCGCCGCGCTGGCGATCGAGCGTGCCCGGCGCTGGAGGTGGATGAGGTCGCTCTTCACACGGTCGTGAAGCCCGCAGCGGGGCGCGGAGAGCATGTCGTCGACCGCGGCGTGCAATTCCTGAACCCCGCGGCGGCGAACGGCGACCGTCTCCACAACGGGAACTCCAAGCTCGCGCTCGAGGATCGCGGCGTCGAGCTCCAGCCCGTCGCGCTTGGCGAGGTCGACCATGTTGAGGGCGACGATGGTCGGAAGACCGAGCTCGATCAGCTGGAGCGCGAAGCGGAGGTGGTTGTCGAGATTCGAGGCGTCGACGACGATCACCAGGGTATCAGGTTGGCGTTCGCCCTCTTGTCTTCCGAGCAGCACGTCGCGCGTGACCGCTTCATCGGGGCTCGCGGGTTCGAGGCTGTAGGCACCGGGAAGATCGACCAGCTCGACCGGCCGGCCATCGGTCAGCACCAGCCGGCCCGAATGGCGCTCGACGGTGACTCCGGGATAATTGCCGACCTTCTGCCGAGCACCGGTCAGGGCGTTGAACAGCGCGCTCTTGCCGGCATTCGGGCTGCCGGCGACGGCGACGAGCGGGAGGGGGTTCACTGCTTGAGCGGAGCGACCCGGACCGCGACGGCGTGCCTGCGCCGAATCGCGACCGTCATCCGGCCGACCCGAATCGCGATCGGGTCGCGGCCGAACGGCCCGAGATGCAGCGTCTCGACCGTGATCCCTTCGTCAAAGCCGAAGTGCCTGAGGCGATTGGATTCCAATTCGTCGAGCGATGCCCAGTCGATAGAGAGGACGCGCGCCTTGGTCCCGACCTTGAGTTGGTCCAATCCGAGCATCTCCGGTTGAAAGGGCGCGTTCATTCTTGCGAGTGATTATCATTAACGGAAGCGGATTGCCAATAAGGAAATCCCCTCCGGACATGAATTCATCAATCTAGCGGGCCACGGTCGTCGGGGTCGGTGGCGCGTTGTCCATCAGCTTGCGAGTCAGATACACCATCTCGAGCGCGCTGGTGTGCGCGGCCTGCTTCAGGTTGGCGCCCGCTGCGTGTCCCCCCTCGGTATTCTCGTAATAATAGAAGGGCAGGCCATATTCCTCCATCCGGGCCGCGAATTTGCGCGCGTGTTGCGGGCCCACGCGGTCGTCCTTCGTCGTGGTGAAGATGAACGGTTCCGGATATTTCACGTCCCGCCGGAGGTTCTGGTAGGGCGAGGCCTTCTCCCAGAAGGCGCGAATTGCGGGATCGTTCTCGACGCTTCCATATTCGCCTTCCCACGAGGCGCCGGCGGCGATCTTCGAGATCCTGATCATGTCGAGCAGCGGCACTTCGATCAGCGCCGCATTCCACAGGTCCGGATGCTGGACGAACTCGACGCCGGCGAGAAGGCCGCCATTGGAGCCGCCCTCGATTCCCAGCCTCCGCGGACTGGTGACGTTGGTTGCGATCAGGTCCTTCGCGACCGCCGCGAAATCGTCATAGACA
>DASTAU010000194.1:0-9491 GCA_035712425.1 Sphingomicrobium sp. | reverse complement strand
GATCTTTTTCCTCACGCTGGTCGTCGTCGCAGCGGGGTTCGCCATCTTCCAGTGGGGCGGCAACGTCCTCCTCAGGGAGGCAACCCCGAAAGGCCATTTCGAAGCGGCCGAGGCAGGCGGCGGACCGGATTATGCGCAGGCGTCGAGCTGGGTCGCGCGGCCCGGAATGGCGGCCGATCCCGCGCTGTGGCTGCCCGACGGAGCCGCGCAATCGACCACGGGCGAAGCAGCGATCTTCTTCATCCATCCGACCACCTACCTTGAGAACGATCGCTGGAACGCCCCGTTGTTCGCCGGGGGTGACACCGCCTTCCGCACCAATCTGTTCGTGCAGAGCCAGGCCAGCGCCTTCAACGGCGCCGGTCAAATCTGGGCTCCGCGCTATCGCCAGGCCGCGTACGGCGCATTCCTTCTGGACAGTCGGGATGCCGAGAGCGCGCTCGACTTCGCCTATCGGGATGTCGCGGCGGCATTCGATGAGTTTCTGAAGGAGGCGGGCGACCGACCGATCATCCTCGCCGGCCATAGCCAGGGCGCGCTGCACCTCATGCGGCTGTTGCGCGAACGCAAAGCCCAGCTGGGGACCCGCCTCGTCGCCGCTTATGTCGTCGGCTGGCCGATCGATAGCGGCAGCGACCTTCCCGCGCTCGGCCTGCCCGCTTGCCGCACGGCGGACGATACCGGCTGCATCCTCTCGTGGATGAGCTTCGGCGACCCGGCCAATCCATCGCTCATCCTCGACGAGTGGAAGCGGACGCCGGGACTCACTGGCGGCGAACGGAGCCAGAAGAAAATTCTCTGCGTAAACCCCATCACGGGGACCGAGAATGGGGCCGCGCCCGCCGCTGCAAACCCGGGAACGCTCGTGCCGTCGGCCAATCTGAGGTCAGCAACCCTCCAGGCGGGCATGGTCGGTGCTCATTGCGACAGCGGCCTACTGAAGCTCGACGGTCAAATCCCGGCGATGGGACCGTTCGTGCTCCCAGGGAACAACTATCACGTTTACGATTATGCGCTGTTCTGGGGCGCGATTCGGCGCGATGCTGAGCGGAGGCTCGCGGCATGGCGGGGCTGATAACCTCGAAGCCAATTGAATTGGCGGCCACGCTACCGAATGGGGGCAAGCTTCTTGGCCTTGACGTCGGGACGAAGACGATCGGAATTGCGATCTGCGACGCAGGGTGGCACTTCGCCGGCCCGTCGGAGACCATTCGGCGGACGAAGTTCACGCAGGATCTCGCCGCCCTCCGCCGAATCATTGAGCATGAGCACGCACTCGGCCTCGTCCTCGGCCTGCCGCTCAACATGGACGGCAGCGATTCTCCGCGCACTCAATCCGTCCGCGCCTTCGCCCGCAACCTTGCGCCGCTCGAACTTCCGATCCTGCTGTGGGATGAGCGCTGGTCGACGCAGGCGGTCGAGCGGGCGATGATCGAAGCCGACGTCAGCCGCGCAAAGCGTGCTGAAAAGGTCGACGCCCTCGCCGCGGCGCACATTCTCCAGGGCGCGATCGACGCACTGGCCAATCTCGGCAGCGGCAGTTAGGCCAGGCGCTCGTGGACCTCCTTTCCATCGACTCCCTGACCGACGAGCAGATCGGCTCGATTCTCGATCATGCCGAGAAACATTATGCGGCGAAGTTTGCAGCCCCACTTAGCCTCACCGGCAAGCTCGTCTTCAACCTCTTCTACGAAAATTCGACGCGTACCCTGATGAGCTTTGCCACTGCGGCGCACCGGCTGGGCGCGTCTGTGGTCACGATGCCGGTCGAGCAATCGTCGGTGAAGAAGGGCGAATCTCTCCAGGACACCGCAGCTACGCTCAACGCCATGCAGCCCGATCTCCTGGTGATCCGCCATCGCGACAATGGCGCTCCGGCCGCCGTCGCCGAGATCCTGGACGCGCCGGTGATCAACGCCGGTGACGGCACCAACGAGCATCCGACCCAGGCTCTGCTGGACGCAGCGACCATCCGTCATCGCCTCGGCCAGGTTGAGGGCCTGAAGATTGCGATCTGTGGCGACATCAAACACAGCCGTGTCGCCCGCTCGAATACGAAGCTGCTCTCACGCCTCGGAGCCGAGGTCCGGTTGGCTGGCCCGCCCGAGCTAATGCCCGAAGGGATCGAACGCCGTTCGGTCGACGAGGCGATTGAAGGGGCGGATGTCGTGATGATGCTCAGGGTCCAGCGCGAGCGGCTGGAATCGGACCTTGGCGACGCTCCAGGCGAATTCCTTCGCCGTTACGGCCTCACAGCCGACCGGCTTGCGCACGCCGGCTCCGATGCCGTCGTCATGCATCCCGGACCCATGAACCGCGGGGTCGAGATCGACGGTGCGATCGCTGACGATCCCGAACGGTCGCTCATCACGACGCAGGTCGCGATGGGCGTGGCCGTCCGGATGGCCTGCCTCGAATTATTGCTGGCCTAGTTCGAAGCGATCTGGACCGGAGCGTCGCCGGCAACGCCGCGAACGAAGCATGCACCGCCACGGTTCTTGAGAACCTGGCAGCGATCGATCGCCTCGCGCTGGCTGCTGAAGCCCTGGATCGACAGGCGCCAGTAGGTGCCGCCGTTCGGCGAGTCGAACCGGGCCTTTAGCGGCAGATAGCCGCGAAGGGCCGGGTAACGCTGGGTCAGGTGAGCCCAACCGGCAGCGACCTGCTGCGGAGAGCGGTAGGACCCGAGCTGAACCACCGAATCGCCGTGCGCCAGCGGACGCCGTGCCGCAACCGCGCGGTGGGCCTTCGCAGGCTTGGCAACCGGAGCTGGCTTCTTGGTGATGAACGATTCGACGGCCGACGACACCTGCTGCGCGGCGCTCGTGAGCACCGCCACCGGCGTCGGAACAGGGGCCTCGGCAACCGCGGGCTGCGGTGCTGGCATTTCCGGCGTTGCGACGGCTGCGAGCTCCTGCGGCGCCGGAGCCGGCATCGGAGCAGCGACCTGAACGACTTCGGGCGCAGGCGCCGGGGCGACCTGAGCAACCTGGGGTTGCGGAGCCGGAGCCGGAACCGGAGCTGCCTCCGCCACCATCGTGTCGGTTTTGCGAAGCGCGAGTCGGACCGGCTGTCCCGGGTCAACAGCGGCGGGAGCGACGCCCATGAAGGCGGTTACCTGGTCCGAGGGCTTGGCGGGTTGGGCGAGTTGCATCCAGTCATGAATGCGGGCGTCAAGCTTGTTTGCCGGAACGTCCTGCGCGGCGATGGTCTTCGCCTCGGTCCAGTCGCCGGCCAGCGCGTGCGCAAGGGCAAGGTTCTGCCGAACGGTCGCATCCGCGCCCTTTCCGCGGGCCGCGGCCTCGAGGACCGGGATCGCCTGATCAGGCTGACCGGCAAGAGCCAGCGCAAGACCGTAATTCGAAGCGTCGAGCGCCGAGCGGCCAGCCTGGAGGAGAGCAACCGCTTCGTCCTTCTTGCCGAGCGCCGTTTCGACGAGCGAAAGCTTGAGGATCACGCCCGGCTGGTTCGAGTAAAGCGTCAGCGAATCCTTGAACGCCGCTTCAGCCGAAGCAAATCGGCCGCCGGCGAAATACGCGTTGCCGAGCAAAGCCCGGAAACCCGCATCGTCCGGATTTTGCGCAACGGCGCGTTCGGCGAAGTCGATTGCCTCGGGGATTTTGTTCGAATTGAGCGCGGCCATCGCACGGGTGGCGAGTCCGACATTCTCATCCGCTGCCCTGCCCCCGAAATGGGTCTTGGGTTGCGTCGTTGCGCAGCCGGCGAGCATCGTAGCGAGCGCGATTGCCGACACGGCGGAGCCGAAGCGGAGCGGAGTCGTCATGATTGTTACCCCTTGCGTTTTGCCTTTTCGGCCATTGCATCGAGCTCCGGCATGCGATCGAGCAGCTGGTCGAGCGCGTCAGTCACGAACTGCTGCGCCGATCGGCCGCCGACCGCGCAAGCGAGCCGGAGCTTCAGGTGACGCGCCGGATCCAGCCGGAGCGTGAAGGCAGCTTTCCCCTTGCTGCCTGGTGCGGAACGCGGACGCGGCGCACGGCGCGGAGCCGGAGCCGAAACTGGTTTTGTGGCGACGACGATGGGCGCGGGAGCCGCCACAGGAGCCATCACTTCCTCTGCTTCGGTATCGAGCGCTTCGATTGCGACCTCAGCCTCGGCTTCAGCGGCCTCGGGATCGTAAAGCTCGGCCGTCTCGTCGATATCTTCTTCTTCGTCAGCTTCCTCGGCGCCAAGGCGATCGGCGATTTCGGCTTGCTGATGATGAACCGGAGACTGAACCGGCGTCAGCCCCGTCGGATGCGCCCGCGGATGCTCGACCACATCGTCACCGAATGCATCGTGGTCCTCGTCCCGCGGCGCTTCAGCCGCCTTGGGCGGTTCAAAGCCCATGTCATTCCAGCCGAGATCCTCGAGGCCGTGGCCGCCCTGGCCGAAACCCTGCGGACGCATGGCCGGGCGCGCCGCGCCCTTGCGGGCGAGAAGTCCGGAAGAGAGGGAAGCGAAAGGCTTGGCTTCAGCCACCGGTTCGCCCCCTTACTGACCGACGACGCGGCGGCCGAAACCGCCGACAGGACGCGGACTGGCCGGCGCAACGCCGGGCGATGCGCCGGGCGCAGCGAACACGGTGCGGCGGAAATTCTTTTCGAGCCGGTCGGAAATATATTCCCACAGCTCGCCGACTTCGCGGGCGGAACGGCCCTGCGGGTCGATTTCCATCACCGTCCGGCCGTCGATCATCGATGCCGCGAAATCGGTACGGTGGTGGAGCGTCACCGGAGCGACGGTTCCGTGCTGCGACAGCGCGACCGCGGCTTCGTAGGTGATCTTGGCCTTCGGGGTCGCGGCATTGACGACGAAGATCAAAGGCTTGCCCGCGCGATCGCAGAGATCGACGGTGGCGCCGACGGCGCGGAGGTCGTGCGGGCTCGGGCGGGTCGGAATAACGATCAGCTCGGCAACCGCGATGACGCTCTGGATCGCCATGGTGATCGCCGGAGGGGTGTCGATCACGGCAAGGCGGAAGCCCTGCTGGCGGAGAACCTCGAGGTCCGAAGCGAGACGCGCAACGGTGGTTTGCGCAAAAGCCGGCATGTCGGCTTCGCGCTCGTTCCACCAGTCGGCAAGGCTCCCCTGCGGGTCGATGTCGATCAGGCAGACCGGCCCGGCCCCCGACATTTGCGCCTGCACCGCGAGGTGACCGGACAGGGTCGTCTTACCCGATCCGCCCTTCTGCGATGCCATAGCCAAGACGCGCATGCTTTTCCCCTCGCGTGAATGACGTCAATTCAGTGGGGGAGTGACACCTTAGGCTCTAAAATCTGGTTAACGAGCGCACGACGCTGCTTGCGGATCGCCAAAGCTGGGCTAAGCTTCTTTCGAGGTGGGTTTGGTCGTGAATCGCAAATACTTAGTTGCCGGCGCGCTCTTATTTTGTGCGGCCACATCCGTTTCCGCCCAGTCCGTGAAGTCGGGCATCGAAGCCTGGCAACGGTCGGATTATTCGGGCGCGGTAGCGATCTGGAGGCCCCTTGCCGAAAAAGGCGATGCCGACGCCGAGTTCAATCTTGGACAGGCATATCGCCTCGGACGGGGCGTCCCGATCAACCTGGCGGCAGCGAAGACCTGGTTCGAGCGCGCCGCGGGCCAAGGACATATCGACGCGCAGACAACGCTTGGTCTGCTTCTATTCCAGAATGGAGACCAGCCCGAGGCGCTGAAGTGGCTCAAGAAGGCGGCCGACCAGGGCGAACCCAGAGCATTGCTGGTCTACGGAACTGCCCTCGTGAACGGCGATAGCGTCACTCAGGACCCGGTGCTCGGCTACGCCTATGTCAGCCGTGCTGCGGCGCAAGGCCTCGAACCGGCCAGGGAAACGCTCAAGCAACTCGACCAGGTCATTCCGCTCTCCGACCGGAAACGCGGTGTCGAGATGGCGCGCCAGCTCACGAAAGCAGCGCCGGCGCCAAGCTCGGCCGGCAAGAAGGCCCCGAGCAAGTCAATTGAAACCGCTGCGGCCAAGCCAGCAAAACCTGCTCCAGCGAAGGCAGCAGCGCCGACGGCAGAGGCAAAGCCCGCGGCCGTCAGTGCGACGGGCGCCACAGGCGCCTGGCGCATCCAACTCGGCGCCTTCTCCCAGCGCGGCAATGCCGAAGCGCTCTACCGCAAGGTTTCGGGCAATGACGCTCTTTCCGGCAGAAAGCCTTTCTATGTGGCCGCCGGGTCAGTTACCCGGCTTCAAATCGGTCCGTTCGAAAGCAAGGGCGCCGCAGGGGCTGCGTGTAAGGCGGTCGGCGTTGCCTGCTTCCCGGTTCCCGCCAAATAATCAGCCCCTGAACCAATCGCGGCGGCGAACCCCCTGCACCCACAGCAGCGCATCGAGTCCGTGATGCTTGAGCTCGGCATCCGCTACCTCGACCAGCGCCGGCTTGGCGCGAAACGCGACCCCCAGCCCCGCTTCCTCAATCATCAGCTTGTCGTTGGCGCCGTCGCCGACCGCGAGAACGTCGTCGCGTTGCACGCCCAACTGCTCGCGCACTTCGATCAGCGCCTCACGCTTCGCCATCGCATCCACGATCGGGTCGCCAACTTCGCCACTCAACTTCCCGCCAGTGAAAACCAGGCGGTTGGCTTTCACGCGGTCGAACCCCACCGCGCTGGCGATCGGCTCTGCGAAAGAGAGGAATCCGCCGGAGACGAGAAGGCAGCTTGAACCACCCGCGCGCATGGTTTGAACCAGCGTCTCCGCCCCCGCTGTGACCTCGACGCGCTCATTGAGGCAGCGCTTCAATTCACGCTCATCCAGGCCAGCAAGCAACCGCACCCGCTCACGGAGCGCTCCGGGAAAGTCGAGCTCCCCCTGCATCGCCCGCTCCGTGATCCGCGCGACCTTCTCTTTGAGGCCGGCATAATCGGCCAGCTCGTCGATGCATTCCTGGCCGATGATGGTCGAATCCATGTCAGCCACCAGCAGCCGTTTCCATCGCGGCTCGTCCGGCTGCACGACGACATCCACGCGGTCGATCTGATCCAGGACCCAGCGCGCGCTCTTCGAATCGCCATTGAAGCGAAGATCGGCGGCGTCGCCCTCGTCGATCCAGTGAATAAAGGCGGTGGCGGGATCGATCTCGCGAAGCAACCCGAGAGCCCGCTCGACCAGCCTGTCATCGAGCCGTCCCGCTGCTATCAGCGTTGCTACGCCCATGCCTTCACCCAAACCTCCACTAGTCGTCATCGCCGGACCGACCGCGAGCGGCAAGTCGGCGCTGGCGCTCGCCCTTGCACAGCAAATCGAGGGCGTGATCGTCAACGCCGACAGCGCGCAAATTTATCGCGACCTGCGCGTGCTCAGCGCCGCGCCAACCAAGGAGGAACGGCAAAAGGCCGAACATCGGCTTTACGGAGTCCAGGACGGCGCCCTCCCCTGCTCCGCGGCCGGCTGGGCGGAATTGGCGCGCCAGGAGATCGGCGAAGTTCATTCCAGCGGGCGGACGCCCATCCTCGTCGGCGGCACCGGCCTATATGTCAGGACTCTGCTCGACGGCATCGCGCCGGTGCCGGCGATAGATTCAGAAGTTCGTGCACGCGTGCGCGGGACGGTGATCGAGGAGAATCGCGCGAAGCTCGAGAAGCTGGACCCCGACGCCGCGGCGCGGCTCGATCGCGCCGATACCACCCGGGTCAATCGCGCCCTCGAGGTCATCCTGTCGACCGGCCGACCGCTGGCGGAGTGGCAGAAGCAGCGCGAAGGCGGAATCGGCAACGATATTGCTTTGCGGCCGCTGATCCTGCTGCCTCCGCGAAAGTGGCTGTATGCGCGCTGCAATGAGCGCTTCGCTCACATGATCGATCAGGGCGCGGTGAGCGAGGTGGAAGCGCTGCTTGCTCGCAAGCTCAATCCGAATCTGCCCGTGATGCGTGCGATCGGAGTATCCGAGCTCTCAAGATACATTCGCGGCGAGATTTCGCTCGATGAGGCGACCGTTGCAGGCCAGCAAGCGACGCGGAGATACGCCAAGCGCCAATATACCTGGTTCGCTCACCAGCCGCCTGCCGAATGGCCTCGGTTTCAGGAGGCGCTCGACATAGATCGGCTCGGAGAGGCGCTGGCTCTCGTGGACGCGAAAAGCTAGGCGAGCCGCCATGGATCCACTGCGCGACGCCGACATCGATCCCTCGCCGCTGGCCGCCAAGCGCGTGGCGGTCCTCGGTTACGGCAACCAGGGGCGTGCACAGGCGCTCAACCTCAAGGACAGCGAGATCGACGTGGTCGTCGGGCTTCGGGGAGGTTCGGGAAGCGCAATCGAGGCCGAGAGTGCCGGTCTTCAAACCGATCTCCTGGAGAACGCCGTCGCGTCGGCGGACGTCGTGATGATGCTCGCGCCGGACGAAATTCACGCTGCTCTTTATCGCGAGGTCGAGCCGCATCTTCACAAGGGCGCCGCTCTGGGCTTCAGTCATGGCCTTTCGGTGCGCTTCGGCTTCATTCAACCGCGCCCCGACCTCGATGTCTTCATGATCGCGCCCAAGGGTCCCGGTACCGCGCTCCGTTCGCTATACAAGCAGGGCAAGGGCATGATTGCCGTCTGGGCAGTCGAGCAGGACGCGACTGGATACGCCGCTGGAATCGCCCAGGCCTACGGTCGCGCGATTGGCTGCGGCCGCGCGGGCCTCATCGCCTCAACCTTCGCCGAGGAGGCGGAAGCCGACTTATTCAACGAGCAGGCAGTCGTGTGGGGTGGCGTACCAGAGCTGCTGATCGCCGGTTTCGAGACATTGGTTGCCGGAGGCGTTTCGCCCGAACTCGCTTACCTCGAATGCGTGGGTGAGCTGAAGCTCATCGCCGAACTGATAGAGGCCCGCGGGATTGCCGGCATGCGAGAAGCGATCTCCAATACGGCCGAGCTCGGTGCGCTGCTTGGCGGCAAGCGGATCGTCGATGAAGCCGTGCGCGAACGCATGGCGCAAATCCTTGCCGAGGTTCGTGCCGGCCGGTTCGCCGACGAGCTACGGAACGAGGAAGCGAGCGGCTACGAACGGCTTGAGAAGGCGCGCGAGGAAGCGCGCTCGACCTTGCTCGACCAGACCTACCGAAGTCTCAAAGAAACCGAGTGAAGATTCAGGCGATCGGCTGCGCCGGCAGCTGGATCGCTGGACGCTCCCCAACGCTCGCGCGCTCGAGATAGGCCCGCTGGAGCTTGCGATGAGCTTCCGCGACATCCGGGTCATCCGAAGAAATCGCCAGCTCCTGCTCCTCTGCCGCGCGCTGGGCGAAATAGATGCGGTCCTGGGTTGCCATGGCGCGCCTCCTTCCTGGGGAAGCCGCTTCTAATAGAAAAGCACCCGAAAGTCCTGTCGCTCAGGCGTGCTGCGCGGTCTTCTTGTCGGCGCGCTCGATCGCTTCGATGAGCACGCGCCTGGCTTCCTCGGCATGCCCCCAGCGTCCGACCCGAACCCATTTGTCGGGCTCCAGGTCTTTGTAGTGGGTGAAGAAATGCTCGATCTGCTGGAAAATGATCGACGGAAGGTCCTGC
>DASTAU010000193.1:0-2048 GCA_035712425.1 Sphingomicrobium sp. | reverse complement strand
GCACGGCAGGCGCTGTTGATTCCCGAAGTGGTCGAACTGGAAGAGCCCGATTGCGACCGGCTGGAAGGCGCGGTTGCGGACCTGGACGAACTCGGACTCGAGATCGAGCGGTTCGGTCCGACCTCCATGCTGGTTCGCGCTGTTCCTGCTGCGCTGGGCAAGACCGACGCGGTACGGCTGCTGGCGGACCTTGCAGGCGAAATCGCCGAACTGGGCGGACCGCTGAGCCTGCGCGACAAACTCGACCTCGTCGCTGCGACCATCGCCTGCCACGGCTCGGTTCGGGCGGGCAGGGTGCTCTCGGTGGCGGAGATGAATGCGCTGCTCCGCGAGAGGGAGGTCACGCCGCGCTCGGGCCAATGCAACCACGGCCGCCCAACCTGGGTGAAGCTCGGCCACGGCGAGATCGAGAAGCTGTTCGGCCGGAAGTGAGCTCAGCGCTCACGAAGCGCGATTAGTCGAACCGATCGCCTTCTGTTAAGGTCCCATAACTCGGGGCAAACGGATGCACTTTCACCTTCCCAAACCACTGCACGGGTGGCGCGAATTCGCTGGGGAGGTCGGAATCATTGTGCTCGGCGTGCTGATCGCGCTCGGGGCGGAGCAGCTCGTTGAGGCATTGCACTGGCGAACCGAGGTTCGCGATGCGAAGTCAGCGATCCATCAGGACATGGCGCAGAGCAATCGCGTGTTTGCGTATCGCGTTGCCGCCCACGACTGTGTCGCCCGGCGGCTGGATAAGATCGGTGAAATCATCGAACGTTCGGCGCGCCATCAGGGACCCGCCAACGTCGGCGACGTCTTCCCCGACATCGGCAATGCACTCGACAAGAACGCCTGGGAAACCAGCCGTGCTGGCCAGGTGCTGCAGCATTTCGACCGCAAATCGCTGGGCCTCTACGGGATCTATTATCTGCAACTCGACAACATCGGCGCGTTCTTCATGAAAGAGAATGAGGACTGGGGGGTGTTGCGGGTCCTTCGCGGAGATCCAAACCGCCTCGCGCCTCCCGACATCGCCGGCATGCGCGTCGCGCTGATGCATGCATCCTTCGAAAACGACATTATCGCCGGCATTGCGAGCGATGAGCTCGGGTACTCAAAAGCGCTGGGAGTAAGCGTGCCCAAGGCTGACCGGGTGCGGCTGGCAAGCGTTTGCGCGAATTTTTGACACGCCTCCTCCGTACAAACGCCAACTCGCGACACTCTCAAATGGGAAGCGGCTTGTCGGAAATCGTTCCGCTGCTAAGCTCGCGAAAGGGAATGGGGTCTCCCTTATAACCGCCGATCGGCTGATGGCTCCTGCGGGCGCATTCGTGCTGCAGTAGGAGAAACATGCTTTACCTGATTGTCTTCATCGGCGCCGGAATCGGCGGAGCCCTTCGCCACGGAGTCAATGTCGCCGCGACCAGGCTGTTCGGGTTCGGCTTCCCGTTCGGAACGCTGATCGTCAATGTCAGCGGCTCGTTCGCGATGGGCCTGCTCGCGGGCTATTTCGCCTATCGCTCAGGCGTACCGCAGCATGTGCGGCTGTTCCTGACGACGGGTATTCTCGGCGGTTTCACAACCTTTTCGACCTTTTCGCTCGACGCCGCCGTGCTGATCGAGCGTCATGCCTATGGCGCCGCTGCTGGCTACCTTGTCGGCTCGGTCGCCGCAGCGCTCTCCGGATTGTTCTTCGGACTGGCCGTGTTTAGGAGCGCCGGACACTTGCCCTAAGAACAGAAGCAATGAACATCGACCTCATCCCCATCGGCGACGACCCCCCCAACACCGTCAACGTCATCATCGAAGTCCCCGTCGGCGGGGAGCCGGTGAAGTATGAGTTCGACAAGAAGTCGGGCGCCTTGTTCGTCGACCGCATCCTCCACACGCCGATGCGCTACCCGGCGAATTACGGGTTCGTTCCGCACACGCTATCGCCAGACGGCGATCCGATTGACGCGCTGGTGATCGCGCGTTCGTCATTCGTCCCCGGATGCGTGGTGCGCGCCCGGCCCATCGGCGTCCTGTTCCTGGAAGACGAGCATGGTGGCGACGAGAAGCTG
>DASTAU010000192.1:0-2683 GCA_035712425.1 Sphingomicrobium sp. | reverse complement strand
GCCTGCGCATAATCCGGTCCGCCGCCTGCCTCGGCCGCTTCGAAATGGCCTTTCGGGGTTGCCTCCCTGAGGAGGACGTTGCCGCCCCACTGGAAGATGGCGAACCCCGCTGCGACGACGACCAGCGTGAGGAAAAAGATCACTGCGAGGAAGCGGCGCGCGCACATTGACGGCGGCACTATTGGGCGGCCGCCCGGCGAGCAAGAGAGGCTCGCCGCCACACTGCCATTGCGGATGCCGCATGGTTCGGTCCACAGTCCTTCTGCGATTCTGGAAGGGGGCTGGAATGAAGGTGTTTCTGTTGAACGCCGCGGCGGCTGCAATGGTGTTGGTTGCGGCGCAGGCTCAAGCGCAATCGAGCGGTGAGATTACGCTCTACGGACGCGGGCAATATGCCGGGCCTCGCCTGATCCTCGACGGGCCGGCGCGGGCGATGACCCTGCCGTTCACCGTCAAGAGCATTCAGGTGCCGGAAGGCTCGAGCTGGGAATTGTGCTCGGGAAACACCTTCAGTGGCTGCAGGCGCTTCAGCACCTCCGTGCCCGCCATGGCCATGACCGTCCGGTCAGCGCGCCCCGTCGGCCAGGCGGTGACCGTGCGTGGCGGCACCATCACACCCGAGGGCAAATTCGAACCCGCTCCCCCCGCGCCATCACTTCGCGGCATGGCTAGCGAATATTTCGTGGCCCCGCAAAAAGGCGGCAATCGCATCGAGGTGAAACCCGGCACGAAGGAAGAGGCTTCCCGGCGAGCGAGCGAATATTGCAAGTCCATCGGATGGGGCTCATCCGCTTATGCGGGCCTGCAGACGACGAACGGCAGTTCCTATCTGGTCGACGTCCTGTGTGTGCGATAGCAGGCTAGTCGCCCAAGCTTCTGTAACTTGCCGCATTTACAGCCCGCCGCTATCCGCGCGGCGATGTCCGTTTCCACCGAACAGGTCCGTCATATCGCCAAGCTCGCCCGCATTGCGATGAGCGACGAGGAGATCGAACGGCTGGCGCCCGAGCTCAACAATATCCTCGGCTGGGTCGAGCAACTGGGCGAGGTGAACACCGATGGCGTCGAGCCGCTAACCGCGGTCATCGACCAGAAGCTTCGCCTTCGCGACGATGTCGTGACCGAAGGGAATATCCGCGACGAGGTGCTCGCGAATGCACCCGAGGCGCAGCACGGGTTCTTCGCGGTTCCGAAGGTGATCGAGTGACCGAGCTCACCTCCAAAACGATCGCCGAGCTTCGCGACGGCTTCCGCTCGGGCGAGTTCACCGCGCGGGAAATCGCAGAGAGCTTCAACACGGCGGTTGCGGCTGCGAAGCTGCTGAATGCCTATACGGTGGAGACGCCGGATGAGGCGCTTGCCGCAGCGAATGCGGCGGACAAGGCGCGAGGCTCTGGCGAACTTGGTTCGCTCGCGGGGATCCCGCTCGGGATCAAGGACCTGTTTGCGACCGAGGGTGTCGACACGACCGCGGGAAGTCGAATCCTCAAGGGGTTCAAGCCGCCATACGAAAGCACGGTTTCCGCGAACCTGCGCAAGGCCGGCGCGGGGATGCTCGGCAAGCTCAACATGGACGAGTTCGCGATGGGCTCGTCGAACGAGACCAGCGCCTACGGCCCGGTGATCAGCCCGTGGCGGCGGAAGGGCAGCAATGTGGGCCTGACTCCGGGCGGCTCGTCGGGCGGCTCGGCAGCTTCGGTGGCAGCCGACATCGCCGCGGGAGCGACGGGCACCGATACCGGCGGCTCCATCCGTCAGCCCGCCGCCTTTGCGGGCATTTGCGGGATCAAGCCGACGTATGGCCGCTGCTCGCGGTGGGGGATCGTGTCGTTCGCAAGCTCGCTCGACCAGGCGGGGCCGATGGCCAAGACCGTCCGTGACTGCGCCATCCTGCTCGAAGCGATGGCCGGTTTCGATCCCCGGGATTCGACCTCGCTCGACCTGCCGGTGCCGCGGTGGGAAGCCAATTTATCAAGTGATCTCAGCGGTAAGCGGGTCGGAATTCCAAAGGAATATCGGATCGATGGAGTTCCGCCAGAGATTAACGCGCTGTGGGACCGCGGCATCGAATGGCTGAAGGATGCCGGCGCAACGCCGGTCGAGATCAGCCTGCCGCACACCAAGTACGCGCTTCCGACCTATTACATCATCGCCCCGGCGGAGGCGTCGTCGAACCTCGCCCGCTACGACGGCGTTCGCTACGGGCTCCGAGTCAGCGGCAACGACGGCCTCAACGGCATGTATTCGGCGACCCGGGCGGAGGGATTCGGGGCGGAAGTGAAGCGCCGGATCATGATCGGCACCTACGTGCTCTCGGCGGGCTTCTACGACGCTTATTTCACCAAGGCTCAGAAGGTCCGCGCGCTGATCAAGCAGGACTTCCGCAAGGCCTTCGAACAGTGCGACGTCATCCTGACCCCGACCGCGCCGTCCGCAGCGTTCGGCATCGGTGAAACGACCGACCCGCTGGCAATGTATTTGAACGATGTGTTCGCGGTCCCGGCGAGCCTCGCCGGTTTGCCGGCGATGAGCGTCCCAGGCGGCCTCGACGAGCAAGGGCTGCCCCTGGGTCTGCACCTCATAGGCAATGAGCTCGACGAGCAGATGGTGCTGAACGCCGGTCTCGCGATCGAGGAACGGGCTGGGTTCACTCACCGTGCGGAGAAATGGTGGTAAATGGCTG
>DASTAU010000191.1:0-3705 GCA_035712425.1 Sphingomicrobium sp. | reverse complement strand
GTCTGGCGGAAACGCGTTTCCTCCTGCTCCAGCGTCGCCTCGATTAGAGGCTGAGCGCGAACCAACTCAGGATAGGCCGCGCCCATTTCGGCAACTAACGCGGGTACCAAGCGCCACATCAAAGGTTCGCTTGCGCCGAGCAGGTGCGCGTGGCGCATCGCTCGCCGCATGATTCGGCGGAGGACATACCCCCTGCCCTCATTCGCCGGCAGCACGCCGTCGGCCACGAGAAATCCGCTCGCCCGGAGGTGGTCAGCAATAATCCGATGACTCGAGACGGAATCGGCCGCGTTATTGCTGGTCAGCTCTTGACTCGCGCGGATCAGCGCGCGGAAAGTATCCGTCTCATAATTGTCGGGCGTGCCCTGGAGCACCGCGGCGATGCGCTCGAGGCCCATGCCGGTGTCGATGCTCTTCTTCGGCAGCTCGGACACGATCTCGTTCGCCGTCTGCTCGTACTGCATGAAGACGAGGTTCCAGATCTCGACGAACCGGTCGCCATCCTCATCGGGGCTTCCAGGAGGTCCGCCCGGAATGTGGTCGCCGTGATCGTAGAAAATTTCGGAGCACGGGCCGCACGGGCCGTCGTCGCCCATCGCCCAGAAATTGTCCTTGGTCGGAATCCGGATAATCCGGCTTTCAGGCAGTCCGGATATCTTCCTCCACAGGTCGAACGCCTCGTCGTCGGTGTGATAGACTGTCGCCGTTAGCCGCTCGGGGCTCAGGCCCCATTCCTTCGTCAGCAGGTTCCATGCGAGCTCGATCGCTCGATCCTTGAAATAATCGCCGAACGAGAAATTCCCGAGCATTTCGAAGAAGGTGTGGTGCCGCGCGGTATAGCCGACATTGTCGAGGTCGTTATGCTTGCCGCCGGCGCGGACGCATTTCTGCGAGCTCGTCGCCTGGCTGAACGGCCGCGTCTCGAGGCCGGTGAAGACGTTCTTGAACGGCACCATGCCGGCGTTGACGAACATCAGGGTCGGGTCGTTGTGCGGCACCAGCGGCGCCGACTGCACCCGCGCGTGGCCGTTCTTCTCGAAATAATCGAGGAAGCCGCGGCGGATGTCGTTCGTCGAAGTCATGCCAGCGATGTAAATGCTGCACTGCAGTGCGGCAAGGAGAGGGTCTTGGCAGACGCTCCAATTCCGCTAGGCAACGGCAATGGCGAGGCGCAAGTCGACCATTCCCCAGTACAAACGCCGCCGGAAGCGCTCGCTCGTCGGCCGAATCGCCGGCTGGATCGTCAAGCTGATCGTCGCTTTCTTCATCATCTCGATCCTGTGGGTGCTCGCCTATCGGTTCGTGAACCCGCCGATTACGCTCAACATGATCGGCGACCTCGTCCACGGGCGCGGCGCCCACAAGGAGTGGATGCCGATCGGCGATACCGACCGCGACATGGTCCGCGCAGCCATCGCAGCCGAGGACAGCAAATTCTGCTCGCATCACGGGTTCGACTTCGAAGCCATTGAAGATGCGATGAAACGCAACGCGTCGGGCGGACGCATCCGCGGCGGCTCGACGATCAGCCAACAGACCGCGAAGAACGTCTTTCTGTGGAACGGCGGCGGCTATGCGCGAAAAGGAGTCGAGGCCTGGTTCACCTTCCTGATCGAGCACCTGTGGGGCAAGCGGCGGATCATGGAGGTCTATCTGAATCTCGCCGAGACCGGCATCGGAACCTATGGCGTCAACGCCGGATCGCAGCGTTACTTCGGTCATGACGCGAGCGCGATGAGCGCGACCGAGGCGGCCCGCATCGCCGCTATCCTGCCGCTGCCCAAGAAGCGTGGAGCGATCGCGCCCAAGGGATTTACCCGCCGTTACGGCAACACGATTGCAGCGCGGATCGGCGTGGTCGCCAGCGGCGGCCTCGACGCCTGCGTCTACAAGGGTGGCGCAGTTCCGGTGAACAAGGCTCCTCCGGCAGTTTCGAAGGTTGCCCGGCCTGAACCGGGCGCGGAATATGAAAGCCCCAAGCCGCTTCCGCCGGTCGAGAATTCAGTCACCGAGAATGCGCCTGCTTCGGCTGAGCCGGCGTTGCCCATCGAACCGCGGCCAGCGCCCGTGGAAGCCAATCAGGCGGCGCCTCCGCCTGAACAGCCGCAAGCGCCCGCCAACCAGCTCTAACAGACGCGCCGAACGGTTCGTCGAAAGCGGCTCGCGACCGGAACGGCGCACCTTCCTCATCCGTTGAATCAGCCAAATCCAACCGAGGAGGAAGTCCATGGCCACGCGTACCCAAAGCCGCTCGTCGAACCGCAGCTCGAACCGGTCGGGGCAGAGCAGTCGAAGCGCATTTTCGTGGGCCGACGGAGCGACTCCAATCATCGCCGCCGCGATCGGCGGAGCCGCGCTGGGCTTCGCCGCGAATTACGGGCGCAAGGCCTTGATGCAGGGTATGGAAGCCTCGTTGGGCGATTGGGACGAAATCCTCTCTGCGGAGCATGACGCGGCGCTGGCGTTGTTCGACAAGATGCTCGCGACGGACGAGACTCAGACGTTCAAGCGCAAGATGCTCTTCACGAAGCTCTGTCACGCGCTCGACAAACATGCGCACGCGGAGGAGATGATTGTCTATCCGGCGCTCCGCGAGGCGAACGAAACCGCCGATGCGGATCACCTTGAGGGCGAGCACGGCTACATCAAGACGTTCATTTACGAGCTGAACGAGATGGGGCCGGACGCGTCCAACTGGCTCGAAAAGGTTCGCGAGTTCCGCAAGCTCGTGTCGGAGCATGCTCATATGGAAGAAGAGCAGGTCTTCCCCAGGTTCAAGCAGGACATGTCGGAAGAGCAGAGCGCGCACATCACGAGCCTCGTGAATCGCGACGGCTTCTGGATGTCCTAACTTACCAGCGCGAGCCTCGGCGGCTCTTGCGCGGACAGGTCGACACTTCCTTCTCCGGCGATGCGCTCGATTCGGGCGGCAAGCTCCGCGTCGAGCGCGAAGTCGCGACCAGCGATGACCACTGCTTCGCCGCCCGATGTCAGCGGCAGGATGAAGCGTACCCGGCCATTGCCGCCGAGCGCTTCCCTGAGTTCCTTCGAGACGAGAGCAGCGGCCTGTCCGTTAGTGACCCGGACCGTCATCTCGAGACGCGTCCTCTTGGCGAGTTCGCTGAGCAGCTGAATGCGCTTGATCGTGACGCGGGGCGTTTCATCACCGGCTCGGCGGTCGAGCTCCACAGTCAGGAGGCCGCATTGACCCGCCTTCGCAGCGGCCTCAAGCGCCGATGTCGCCTCATCATCGAAGGCCGTTGCCAGGAACTGGCCCGAGCTGTCGCTGAGCGTGGCCATCATATAGCGCCGCCCTCGGGCTGACGTGCGCCACCGCGTGTCTTCGACGAGCCCGGCCATCGTCGCGCCGACACGCTCGCCCTCGTTGATTCTGAATTCCGCGACTTCGGCGAACGTCTTGACCTTGTGGGCGGCGAGCAGGTGTTTCGCCGCATCCACCGGATGAGCGGAGAAATAGAAGCCGAACGCGTCGCGCTCGGCGGCCATTCGCTGCGCAAGAGACCATGATGCTTCGCGCGGGAGCCTGATGGGCGCCGCCTCGGCGGAATTCACACCGAACAGTCCGGCTTGTCCTGTCTCTCGTTGTTCCTGCGCGCTTGCCGCATGCGCGAGGATCGTCTCGGCGGCTTCGAACACAGCCGCCCGCTCATTCTTGAGGGCATCGAAGGCGCCCGCTCCAGCGAG
>DASTAU010000190.1:0-2468 GCA_035712425.1 Sphingomicrobium sp. | reverse complement strand
GGTCCTGAGGCCCAGGCGCTGATGCGCTCGGTCATCGACCAGTTCGAAAATTACGCGAAGCTCAACAAGCGTTTGCCGCCCGAGACCGGAATTCAGCTGTCGGAAATCAGCGCGCCGTCGGCGCTGGCGGACGCGGTCGCGTCCAATCTTTCGGTCAAGGTCGCGGACAAGCAGGCGCTGCTCGGGGAGCTCAATCCGGCGCGCCGGCTCGAAATGGTGTTCGCCTTCATGGAGGGCGAGCTTGGAGTCCTCCAGGTCGAGAAGAAGATCCGCAGCCGCGTCAAACGCCAGATGGAGAAGACCCAGCGCGAATATTATTTGAACGAGCAACTGAAGGCGATCCAGCGCGAGCTTGGCAACGAAGGCGAGGAGGGCGGGGACGAACTCGCCGAGCTTGCGGAGAAGATCCGCAAGACGCGTCTGTCGAAGGAGGCCCGCGCCCGCGCCAATTCAGAACTGAAGAAGCTTCGCGCAATGGCGCCGATGTCGGCGGAAGCGACGGTCGCGCGCAATTATCTCGACGTTCTCCTCGGGCTTCCGTGGGGCAAGAAATCGAAGCTCAAGAAGGACATCGCCGAGGCTCAGCGAATCCTCGACGAAGACCATTACGGCCTTGAGAAGGTCAAGGAGCGGATTGTCGAATATCTCGCGGTCCAGGCACGGACCAACAAGCTCAAGGGCCCGATCCTCTGCCTCGTCGGGCCGCCGGGCGTTGGCAAGACGTCGCTAGGCCGGTCGATCGCGCGCGCAACCGGCCGCGAGTTCGTCCGCCAGTCATTGGGTGGAGTCCGCGACGAGGCCGAGATCCGCGGCCACCGCCGGACCTATATCGGCTCGCTGCCGGGCAAGATCATCTCGAACATCAAGAAGGCGGGGACCACGAATCCGCTGTTCCTGCTCGACGAGATCGACAAGCTCGGCCAGGACTTCCGCGGCGACCCGAGCTCGGCGCTCCTGGAGGTGCTCGACCCCGAACAGAACAACCGTTTCCAGGATCATTATCTCGAACTCGATTACGACCTCAGCGACGTCATGTTCGTGACCACTGCGAACTCGCTCGACATGCCTCAGCCGTTGCTCGACCGAATGGAGATCATCCGGCTCGAGGGATACACCGAGGACGAGAAGGTCGAGATCGCCAAGCGCCATCTCATCCCGAAACAGATGGACGCGCATGGATTGAAACCCGAGGAGCTAAGCTTCTCGGACGACGCGCTCCGCGCGATGATCCGCCATTATACGCGTGAGGCTGGCGTCCGCACGCTGGAGCGCGAGCTGGCAAAGGTGGCCCGCAAGTCGCTTCGGCAAATTCTCGAGAACAAGGCGGAACGCGTCGAACTTACCCCGGGCAATATCGGCGAATATCTCGGCGTCAGGAAATATCGCTACGGCATGGGCGAGGAAGAGGACCAGATCGGCGCGGTCACTGGGCTTGCCTGGACCGAGGTGGGCGGCGAGCTTCTGACGATCGAAGCCGTCACCGTCCCCGGCAAGGGCCAGATCAAGACGACCGGCAAGCTTGGCGAGGTGATGCAGGAATCGATCCAGGCGGCGATGAGCTTCGTCAAAGCGCGGGCGCCTGCTTATGGCGTCAAGCCGTCGATCTTCGCGCGCAAGGATATCCACGTCCACTTGCCCGAAGGCGCGGTGCCCAAGGACGGGCCGTCGGCGGGCATCGGTATGGTGACTGCGATGATCTCGACGCTGTCCGGTGTCGCCGTACACCGTGACGTCGCGATGACGGGCGAGGTGACGCTGCGCGGCCGTGTGCTGCCGATTGGCGGCCTCAAGGAGAAGCTTCTCGCAGCCCTTCGCGGAGGAATCCGCACGGTACTGATCCCCGCCGAAAACGAGAAGGATCTCGCGGAGCTACCGGCAACCGTGAAGGAAGCGCTGGAAATCGTGCCGGTCGACCATGTCGACCAGGTGCTTGCCCGCGCGCTCGTCTCGCCGCTGGAGCCGATCGAGTGGACCGACGCAGACGAGCATGCGCCAGAACCGCCGGTTCACGCGCCGCCCGCGGGCGGAGAACCGGCCGTCCGGCACTAATTTCGGAAACTCACTTTCGCGGAATGTCGCGCGGATCGCGGATGATGCTCGTCACCATTCCGTAGTCGATGGCTTCATCGGCGGTCAGCCAGTGGTTGCGGTTGATGTCCTTGTTGATCCGCTCGACCGGCTGCCCGGTCTCCTCGGAGATGATCCTCACCAGACGTTCGCGCATGCGCAGGATTTCGCGCGCTTCGATCTCGATGTCCGCCGCCATCCCGCGCGCTCCGCCCGCGGGTTGGTGAAGCAGGAAGCGGGTATTGGGCAGGCAGAATCGCCGGTCCTTGGCGCCGGCGAGGAAGATGTGGGCGCCCGCGCTTGCGACCCAACCCGTGCCGATCATGTTGATCGTCACGTCGTTGCGAATGAAGCGGACCATGTCGTGGATGGTGTCGCCGGATTCGACGTGGCCACCTGGC
>DASTAU010000189.1:0-4520 GCA_035712425.1 Sphingomicrobium sp. | reverse complement strand
GTGCGCCTCAGGATTCCACGGACGTGATCCTCGTCCTGCCAGAAATTGTAGATTTGGCCGCCGGTAAAGCTGCCGTAGGGGATACGATCTTTGGCCTGCGCGATGGCCAGCGCCTCATTATAATATTGCTGGTAGCGCGGGTCGGCTTCGAGGACCGACGTGGTCTTCGCGTTGTGGCTGTTGACCCAGTCCATCGACCGCTGGCCGGAGACATCCTCGAGCCAGATGTAAGGGTCGTTCGCCGACGCCGGAGCTGCCTGCTGGGCGTCCGCCGAAGCCGCCCCTGCAGTCATGAAAAGCAAAGCCAAAAACGCTGCACGCATTTCCCAATCCCCGCTGAAATCGGCGGCAGCATCAGCAGCATGTTGTTGAAGTCAAGCGGCGCTCAACGAGGCGGATATCTCAGTCGACCAAGGAAGCGCGAAAGGCTGAGCCGCTGGTCCGCGGAGCCGCGCCAGCCGGCCTTCCATTTTTCGAATTTCATCACATTGTCGATCCGTCGGTCGAGGAAGGCTGCGGTGTCCGTCCAGCCCTCGCTCCGGTCGTCCAGCCATGCCAGCAGCGTCGAGGCATAGACCGCGCCGAGCGTCATCCGCTTGGTGTAGTGGTTGAAGTCGGTGCTGCTGTCGCCGGCGATGCGCCACATGAGATCGGCGGTGCGCCAGGAGATTCGGACCGCCAGCGGGACGTTCTGGGGCATGGCGAGGATTGCGAGACCCCGTCGGACGGCTTCGCGCGCCGGTTCCATGATTTCGAGCCTCCGCCAGATGAGGGCGCGAATCTTCTCGCGGATCTTGAGCGCCGCGGGCCGCTCGGGCGTGAACCAGGCTTCGAGGCCGCGGTCGACCTCCTGGATGTAGAGGTCGATCATCGCGGCCTGACCCTTCGGCATGGCGAGACGCGCCTGAACCGGGTCGATACCCAGCTGCTGCGCTGCCGAATCCACCGCCTTGCTGGTCCAGCCGTCGAATACGGCATTTTCCCCGAGCGCGAGCGCAAGCCGCCGCCGCAGCTGTTCGAGAGGACTCGGGTCCGCCATGCGCCTCAACTGGGCGGCTCGGTCGCCGCGCGCAACCCCCGATCGGGCAGTCGCACCAGGACCAGCGCCATCGCGATCGCCGCCGCGCCGATCCAGTCGAGCGGGGACATGGTCTCCCCATAAGCGAGCCAGCCGACCAGGCCCGAAATAGCCGGCTGCGAAAGCAGCGTCAGTCCAATCACCAGCGGCGGAAGCGCGCCGATCGCGTAAACCAGGAGCCCTTGCCCGAACACCTGGCTGCTGAGCGCGAGGATGACGACGAACGTCCAGTCGTGCGGGATGATCCGCTCGCCGGCGATCAGCGAAACCGGAAGGAGCATCGCGGCGCCGAACAGGCTCGCGAGGAACAGCATCGGAAGCGGAGCGAGGTCCCGTCGCACGCGCTGAACCGCGATCAGGTAGCCGGTGTAGAGGATGCCGGCAAAGAGCGTCAGTAGATCGCCCTTGAGGTGTCGCGCGGAAAGTTCCGCGCTGCTTCCCATCAGCAAGGCAGCGCCCAGCGCGGCCAGGGCCAAAGCGCCGCCCTGCACGGGTGAGGGCGGCTTCCGAGCGAGCCACAAACCCCAGACCGCGAAGATCAGGCTCGACGTATTGCCGAACAAGGTCGCGTTGCCGAGCTTCGTCATTCCGATGCCCATGTGCCACGCGGCGAGATCGGCCGCGAAGAAGAAGGCGGCGGCGAGCGTGATCGTGGTCAGCTTCTTGCCGGGCAGATGCACCGGCTGCTTCGTCAATGGGGCGATGATGAAGAGGAACGGAAGCGCCAGCCCCAGTCGCCAGAACCCGGCCGCTACCGGGCCGACACCCGACAGGCGCACAAACCACGGCCCGAGCGCGAGCGCGCAGCTCCCAAGCAGCAGCGCCGGGAAGGCGAACGGATGATCTTTGGACTGGCCCACTTGCCGCCCCTAGGGGGATGCGACTGGGTGAGAAAGCGGAAAGCTGAACGGGGCCGATAAGCCGGGCTTATCGACGGGCTCAGGGTGCGTATTTCTCGCGGAGTTCGTAAAGCGCCAGCGCCGCTTTGGCTGCGTGCCCGCCCTTGTCGCCGCGCCTCGGGTCCGCGCGCTCCTGCGCCTGCTCCTCATTCTCGACGGCGAGGATGCCGTTGCCGATCGCATAGCCTTGGAGCGTCAGGTCCATGATTCCGCGCGCGCTCTCGTTCGAGACGATTTCGAAATGCCAGGTCTCGCCGCGAATCACGACGCCGAGCGCGACGAAGGCGCAGAAGCGGCCACTTCGCGCCGCGAGCGCAATCGCGCCCGGAAGCTCGAGCGCTCCAGGAACGGTCAGGGTCTCATGCTTGTGGCCGGCGGCTTCAATCGCCGCGCGGGCGCCTTCGAGCAGCATGTCATTGAGACGCGGATAGAAGCGCGCCTCGACCAGAAGGATCGTCGACATTTCTACTCCTCGACCCTGATCGGACGCTCTTCGACGATGGCCAAACCGTAGCCGGAGAGGCCGACGGGCGAATGGCGCGAGTTCGAGAGGAGGATCATGTCGTGGATTCCGAGGGCGGCCAGGATCTGGGCGCCGGTGCCGTAGCCGCGCACCGCATCGCCCATTTCGGCGGGCTTGCCGGCGCGGAGATCAATGGAACGCGACAGCGACCCGGGCGCGGCGGCATGGAGCGCGACGACGACTCCGGAGCCTTCCTCTTCGATCCTCCGCATCGCGCATTGGAGAACGCCCGATTTCGGTCCCTTTTCGCCAAGCACGTCGGCGAAGAGGTCGAGGCTGTGCATGCGCACCAGCACCGGCTTGTCGGTGTCGAGCGTGCCGTAGACGAGCGCGAGCTGCTCCTCGCCGCTGGCCTTGTCGCGGAAGACCTGGGCCTGCCATTGAGCGCCGCTGCTCGAGACCAAAGGACTGGTCGCGACCCGCTCGACGAGGTGATCCTTCTTGAGCCGGTAGGCGATGAGGTCGCGGATGGTGCCGATCTTCAGGCCATGAACCCGGGCGAAATCGATGAGGTCCTCGAACCGCGCCATCGAGCCGTCGTCGCGCATCACTTCGCAGATGACGCCGCTGGGGTTGAGGCCCGCCAGCCGAGCGATGTCGACCGCCGCCTCGGTATGACCGGCGCGGACGAGCACGCCGCCGGGCCGGGCAATCAGCGGGAAGACGTGGCCGGGAGAAACCAAAGCGTCCGGGCCGTGGGACGCGTCGATCGCGACAGCGACGGTACGCGCGCGGTCCGCGGCGCTGATTCCGGTGGTGATTCCCTCGCGCGCCTCGATCGAGACGGTGAAGGCTGTCTCGTTGCGGCTGCGGTTTGTTCGCGTCATCGGCTCGAGCCCGAGTTGCTCCGCGCGTTCCTTGGTC
The DNA here is from genome assembly GCA_035712425.1 of Sphingomicrobium sp. GTDB lineage: Bacteria > Pseudomonadota > Alphaproteobacteria > Sphingomonadales > Sphingomonadaceae > Sphingomicrobium. Next base: position 1,156 of record DASTAU010000189.1, on the reverse strand, counting down.
AGCGAGAGGCAGATGAGGCCACGCCCGTGCCTCGCCATGAAATTGATCGCGTCGGGAGTCGCCATTTGCGCCGGAATGACGAGGTCGCCCTCGTTCTCGCGGTCCTCATCGTCGACCAGGATGAACATCCGCCCGTTGCGGGCCTCGTTGATGATCTCCTCAGGGCCCACCAGCACCTCGCGGGTGCCGAGCTGGATGAGCTTTTCGAGCCGCATCAGCGTGTCGGCGGTAGGATTCCAGTCGTTCTGACCGAGCTTGCGAAGCGAATTCGGATGGAGACCCGCAGCGCGGGCAAGACCGGTCCGGGTGACCTCGCCGGTGGCGATCACAGCTTCGAGCTGTTCGATGAGGGTGGCGCTCATGGATGCGCCATATCACATTTCAATGTGATGGAAAGAGGGAACAGACAAGTTCCTAGTGTGAGCGCGCGGCCAGCATGCGGTCGATGTAGCGCGCGAGGACATCAACTTCGACATTGAGCTGTCGATCCGCCGCGAGTTCACCCAAGGTAGTGTGCTGGGCGGTGTGGGGAATGACGTTGACGGTGAAGGCGCTGGTGCCGTCCTCGCCATCGGCAACTTCATTCACGGTCATCGACACCCCGTCGAGAGCGACGGACCCTTTTGCGGCGATCATTCCTCCGAGTGTCCTCGGCACAGCGATGGCGACGCGCCTCGAATCCCCTTCGGGAACCACCCCCACGACATTTCCGACCGCATCGACGTGCCCGGTGACGATATGCCCGCCGATTTCGTCGCCGAGGCGCAGCGAGCGTTCGAGATTGAGCCGCGCGCCCTCCCGCCAATGATCGGAAGCGGTTTTCGACACGGTTTCGCCCGAAAGATCGACGGCGAACCAGTCCTCGCCTTTGTCGACCACCGTCAGGCAGGCGCCGGAGCAGGCGATCGACGCGCCTAACTCGACTGTCTCCATGTTGTAATCGGTCCCAATCACCAGGCGCAGGTCGCCGCGCTGCTCAGCGCTTCGGACGGTACCGATGTCGGTGACGATCCCCGTGAACATGGGCTTCGCTTAGTCCCGCCTCACCCGCTCGTAAACTTCCAGGCGGTCCACTCCCAGGGGCTGCTCGTCGACGAGGTTCCAGCGTCCGTGTGCGTCGGCGACGGCGTCCAGGCCGACATAGCCGAAGCTGGAT
>DASTAU010000188.1:0-2963 GCA_035712425.1 Sphingomicrobium sp. | reverse complement strand
CCCCTCTCCCTGCTCCGCTACGCTGCGCTGTCCCTCTCCCGCGAGGGGAGAGGGACCACCCCCCTCATTATCCCACCTTTGCTCTGCCCGCGTCTCGCCCGAAAACTCTTCCAGCGGCCGATCCATCGCGATGAACCACTGTGGCGTGCAGCGGTAGATGACCTTGGCCTTCGACCGCCACGAATGCGGGTAGCTGTGCTGGAAGTCGGCGCTCGCCGCGAGCAGCGCGCCGGCCTCGCGCAGGTCCGAGCAGATCGGTCCGTCGGGCGCGTTGAACTTGGCGTTTATGACGCTGCCCAGGCCGCCGAGCCAGGCCCAGTCCGCGCGATACATGCCGCCCGCGTCCACCGCGAACACCGGGTCGATGCCGTTGGCGCGGCACAGCTCGAAATCGTCCTCGCCATGGTCGGGCGCCATGTGGACAAGGCCCGTACCCTGGTCGGTGGTGACGAAGTCGCCGGGCAGGAACGGGCGCGGCTTGGCGAAAAAGCCGCCGAGCTTGTGCATCGGGTGGCGGGCTACGGTGCCGGCTAGGTCGGAGCCTTTAAACGTCGCGCGCTTCTCTAGGCTCAGACCCAATTCAACGCCACCAAGCGAGGAAACGACTGCGTTCAAACGCTTCTCAACTTCGGCAACCAATTCGGCAGCCAGAAGCAGGCTTGGAAGCTTCCAGAGCCACGGCAAGCCTGCACGGACACGCGCGAGAGCTTCTTGACCGGTTTCCTCAGAACCGTCGGCACCGGATACGCCCCAAGTGTAGATTCCGTACTCAACGTCAGGCCCGTAAGCGATTGCTTGGTTGACCGGGATGGTCCACGGCGTGGTCGTCCAGATCACCGCGCGGGCGCCGACCAGTTCCGGGATCGGGCTTTCGACGATCTCGAACGCGACATCGATCTGGGTCGAGACGATGTCCTCATATTCGATCTCAGCCTCGGCCAGCGCGGTCTTCTCGACGGGCGACCACATCACCGGCTTGGCGCCGCGGTAGAGCTGGCCGGTCTCCGCGAACTTGAACAGTTCGGAGACGATGGTCGCCTCGGCGTGGAAGTTCATCGTCAGGTAGGGCTTGGCCCAGTTGGCGCTGACGCCGAGCCGCTTCAGCTGCTCGCGCTGAACGTCCACCCAATGCTGGGCATAAGCGCGGCATTCGGCACGGAACTCGCGAACCGGGACCTCGTCCTTGTTGAGCTTTTTCTTGCGATACTGTTCCTCGACCTTCCACTCGATGGGAAGTCCGTGACAGTCCCAGCCGGGCACGTAGGGCGCGTCCTTGCCGAGCAGGGTCTGCGTCCGAACCACCATGTCCTTGATCGTGTGGTTGAGCGCGTGACCAATGTGGATGTCGCCGTTCGCGTAAGGCGGGCCGTCGTGGAAGATGAATTTTTCCCGGCCCTCGCGCGCCTCACGGATGCGCTGGTAGAGGCCTTCATCCTCCCAGCGGGAAAGGATCGCCGGCTCCTTCTGCGGCAAGCCGGCCTTCATCGGAAAGTCGGTGCGCGGGAGGAAGACGGTCGATCGGTAATCGGTCTTGGCGGGAGCGTCGGCCATTGGCGCGAGGCTCTAGCGGGTGAGGGGAGCAATGCAACCATTCCTCCCTGCCGCCGCAGGCGATGGTGGAGGGGCCGGCCCCTCCGTCAGCCCCCGGATCAAGTCCGGGGCCTGCCACCTCCCCATCCCCGCTTTCGCGGGGACAGGGAGGAGCTTCAGACCTTCCTGACGGTGCCGTCCACGGTGGCAAACTTGATGCCGAACTTCCTGGCGATCGCGCTGTTCGAAAGCGAGCCGTCGTGGCGCATCTTCAGCTGCTGCTGAACCTTCATATGGCCTTCCTTCATCACGTAGCTGATCGTCGCGCTATCGCCGCTGATGGTGACGTCGACCGGGCCGATCGCGTCGCTGAGGCTGCCCGTGAAATGATTGGCGCCGTCGGGATGCATCACCCACACGCGCTTGCGGTCCGGTTTCCCTTCTTCCTGGACATTGTCGATGAGGACGAACTCGCCCTCCTTGTTGCGACCGCCGATGCTGTCGACGATCAGCTTGTGGGGCGCGTGGAAGGCGATCTTGATGACATTGTCGGCGTGGGTCTTACCGGTGAAGAAGCCGAGCATGTCGAGCTCGGGGCCGGGATCGGCGGTGGCGGGGCCGGCAGCGGCGGCAAGCGCGCCGACGGCGAGGCAGGCGAATGCCCTCACTGGCGGCCCGCCAGGAGAGCGTCGACGATGGTCGGGTCGGCGAGGGTCGAGGTGTCGCCGAAGCCGTCGGTCGCGCCCTCGGCGAGCTTGCGGAGGATTCGCCGCATGATCTTCCCCGAGCGCGTTTTCGGAAGCGCCGGCGTGAACTGGATTTTCTCGGGCGCGGCGAGGCCGCCGATGTCGTGGCGGACCTCATCCTTCAGTTCCTTGCGGAGAGCCTCGTCACCTTCTTCGCCGGCATTGAGGGTCACGAAGGCGTAGATCGCCTGGCCCTTGATCTCGTGCGGGTAGGCGACGACCGCGGCTTCCGCGACCTTGGCGTGGCTGACGAGCGAGCTTTCGACTTCCGCGGTGCCGATGCGGTGGCCGGCGACGTTGATGACGTCGTCGACCCGGCCGGTGATCCAGTAATAGCCGTCCTCGTCGCGACGGCAGCCGTCGCCGGTGAAGTACATTCCGGGATAGGCTTTGAAATAGGTCTCGAAGAAGCGCTGGTGATCGCCCCAGACGGTACGCATCAGCCCGGGCCAGGCGGAAGCGATGCAGAGATTGCCGCTCGCGGCGCCCTCCAGGACGTTTTGCGAAGGGTCGACGAGGACGGGCTTGATTCCGGGCAGGGGCCTGGTCGCCGAGCCGGGCTTCTGCGGCGTGGCGCCGGGGAAGGGCGCGATCATGATCCCGCCATTCTCGGTCTGCCACCAGGTGTCGACGACCGGGCAGCGGCAATCGCCGACGACGCGCCAGTACCATTCCCACGCGTCGGGG
>DASTAU010000187.1:0-4861 GCA_035712425.1 Sphingomicrobium sp. | reverse complement strand
CAGGCTGAGACAGCCGACCAGCCAGGTCTTGATCCCCTTGAGCGCCGCGAACGCCGTCTCGTCGAGGTTCACGACGTCGGTCGAGTACGCGAACTCGCCGAAGCGAAAGCCGAGACTTGTCATGAAGCCGTGGTCCTGGAGGATCGGCAGCGCCTCGAGCCCGGCGGCGGCCCGGAACACCCTTCCAGGCTCGATCTCGTGGGCCTTGAGGCAGGGCTTGAAGAACACCTGTCGGCCGCCTTCCACCGGCGGCGGCGTGAACGCGTAATCGAACCGCTTGCCGATCGAAGCCAGGCATTCGGTTGTCGCGAAGGCGTCGATCACGCGCCGATTGATGCGGTTAAGCGCCCGCACGTCGTCGATTCCGTGCACATGATCGGCGTGCTGGTGGGTGTAGAGCACGGCGTCGACCGACGTTATATCCACGTCGAGTAGTTGCTCGCGAAGATCGGGCGACGTGTCGATGAGGATTCGCGCCTGGTCGGTTTCGACGAGGATCGACGCCCTCCGCCGACGGTTCTTCGGCTCGTACGGATCGCAGGCGCCCCATTGGGAGCCGATCAACGGCACGCCACCGGCTCCACCGCAGCCGAGCACGGTTACGCGCATATGGCGTCTTTCGGGAACTGCGCGGCGGCTTTGGCAAACAACCGGAAGAAGTTCTGCGTTGTCGCCGCGGCAATCTCCGCTTCGGTCTCGCCGCGGAGTTCGGCGAGACGACGCGCGGTGTGGACCACGAACGCGGGCTCGTTGCGTTTGCCCCGATTGGGAATCGGCGCGAGATACGGCGCGTCGGTTTCGACCAGAAGCCGGTCGCGCGGCACTCGCTGCGCGACCTCGCGAACGGTCTCCGCGTTCTTGAACGTGAGAATGCCGGAAAATGAAATATAAAATCCTATTTTAACAGCCTCTTCAGCGAGTTCTGGACTAGAACTAAAGCAATGCATTAATCCCGAGAAGACGCCTTTTCTATACTCCTCGCGGAGGATTCGCGCCATCTCGGCATCCGCCTCGCGGGCGTGCACGACCAGCGGCAATCGGGTCGCACGGGCGGCGGCGATGTGGGCGCGGAAGACCTGCTCTTGCACGGAGCGGTCGGAGTGGTCGTAGTGGTAATCGAGGCCGGTTTCTCCCACCCCGATCACGCGCGGATGGGCAGCGGCGCTAACCAGCGTCTCGACGCCGCCGAGCGCCTCCGCTTCCGCCTCATGGGGATGAATGCCGACGGTGCAGAAGACGTCGGCGTTGTCCTCGGCGATGCGGCGCACCGCCGGAAACGTCGAGAGACGGGTCGAGATCGAGAGCATGCAGCCGATGCCCGCTGCGCGTGCACGCGCCATCACATCGGCGCGTTCCTCCGCGAAGTCGGGAAAATCGAGATGACAATGGCTGTCGACCAGCATGGGGCAGAACCCCTACCCCAGCCGGCGCGCGATGGCAACCGGAGCCGTTCGCTCCGTGATCGGAAAATAGACGGGTAAATCGATCGGAGGGGTAAGCGGGGGGCCAAATACGTGTGGAGTTCAGGCCACCGCTGAGACGATTCGGGTGGCGGGAAGCGCGATTGTGACCGTCGTCCCCTCGCCCGGCGCGCTCGCGATCGAAAGCGTCCCACCGTGCAGCTGAACGAGCGATGCGGAGAGCGGTAGGCCCAAGCCGGTGCCTTCGAACCGACGACTCAGGGAATCGTCCACCTGGGTGAACGGCGTCAACGCGCGCGGGATATCGCTCTCACTCATTCCGATGCCCGTATCTGCGATGGCGACCGTCACGCCGTCGGCCGAAGAGCGCGCCGAGATCGTCACCAGCCCTCCCGCCGGTGTGAACTTCACCGCGTTCGAGAGCAGGTTGATCAGGATTTGCTTGAGCTTGCGCTCGTCGGCGCGAACGGGCGGCAAGTCGGGAGTGAGATCGCTGGCGATCGCGATCGAAGCCATTTTGGCGCGCTCGCCTATGAGCTTGAGGCAAGACGCGATCACCCGTGGAAGCTCGACGGTCGATTCCTGCATATCGACCTTGCCGGCCTCGATCTTCGAAAGGTCGAGGATATCGCTAATGATTTCCAGGAGGTGTACTCCGCTATTGCGGATATCGAGCGCATACTCGCGATAGCATGGCGCTCCGATCGGTCCCATCACCTCGCCGGCCATCACCTCGGCGAAACCGATGATGGCGTTCAGCGGTGTCCGGAGCTCGTGACTCATGTTGGCAAGGAACTCGGACTTTGCGCGGTTCGCGAGTTCGGCCCTCTCCTTTTCTTCGAGGATTTGCATGTGGGCGCGTTTGCGCTCGACGGAATAGCGAATCGCGCGCGCGATCATCTCGCCGTCGCCGCGGCCTTTCACGAGGTAGTCCTGGGCGCCCGCCTGCACCGCCTCGATCGAGATCGCCTCGTCGTCGGTGCCGGTCAAGACCACGATTGGAAGATCTGGGCGCCGGGCCTGTAGTTCCGCGATGCCGCCGAGGCCGTGGGAATCCGGGAGGGAGAGATCGAAAAGCACGACATCGCACGACCATTCCGCGGCCGCGAGGTGCTGGAGGGCTCCAGCCAGCGTTGTGGTGTGGTGGACCTCGAAGGTAGAACCGCCTGCCTCGTTCAGAAGTTCACGCGTAAGCCGCGCGTCGCCGAGATTGTCCTCGACGAGCAGCACCGCAACAGAAGGGCGGATGAACGACATGGAAGGACCGATTGGAATAACGTAATGCGTCGCTACATCGGCGGTAGTTTGACGATCGACAGCCAGAAGTTCTCGATCCCCCGGATGATGTCGATGAACTTATCGAGATCGACGGGTTTGGTGATGTAGCAGTTGGCGTGGAGGTTGTAGCTCATCACGATGTCCTGCTCGGCGTCGGACGTGGTGAGCACCACCACCGGAATGTTCCCGAGCCGCGGCATGTTCTTGAGCTCGGCCAGCACTTCGCGCCCGTCCTTACGCGGCAAATTCAGGTCGAGGAGAATGATGTCGGGAGTCGGGGCATCCTTGTGAGGTCCTTCCCGGCGCAGGAACGCCATCGCCTCGACACCGTCGCGCGCATGGTGGAGGTTGTTCATGACCTTGCTTTCCTTGAGCGCCTCTTCGGTAAGGCGCGCGTCGCCCGGATTGTCCTCGACCATCAGAATCTCGACGGGCCGTACGCTGGTCAGGCCGTGCATGGCTTGTCTCCAGAGGCTGGAAGAGTAAAGGTGAAAATGCTTCCCTTGTCCGGCGCCGGTTCGACCGAGATCCGGCCGCCGTGACGCTCGACGATTTTCTTGCAGATCGAGAGCCCAATTCCGGTGCCGGGGTATTGCTCTCGCGTGTGCAAGCGCTGAAAGATCATGAAGATACGGTCGGCGTACTCGGGCTTGATCCCGATGCCGTTGTCGCGGACGGAGATCCGCCACCGTGCGTCGGTGCGCTCGGCCGAGATGCAGATGCGGACTGGAATTTCGTCACGGAATTTGAGCGCGTTACCGACGAGGTTCTGAAGAAGCTGGGCGAGCTGGGTCGCATCGCCATGCACGATCGGCAGCGGATCCGCGGCGATCTCGGCCTTGGCCTCCTCGATCGCCATCGTGAGATTTGCCTTGGTGTCGGCAAGCACTGCATCGAGCGAAACCGGCGCGAACGGTTTGCCCTTGGTGCCGACGCGGGAATAGAGCAGCAGATCGTTGATCAGACGCTGCATCCGCTTGGCGCCCTCGACCGCATAGCCAATGAACTCGTTGGCGTCGGGTCCGAGCTTACCCTGATAGCGGCGTTGGAGAAGCTGGCAGTAGCTTCCCACCATGCGCAAAGGTTCCTGCAGGTCGTGCGATGCGACGTACGCGAACTGCTGCAGCTCGTCGTTGGACCGCTTGAGCTCTTCCATTGCCTGGGCGAGTTCTTCGGCGCGCCGCGCGAGTTCCTCCTCGTGGCGCTTATGGTCGGTAACGTCGAAGTAGCTGCTGACGAAGCCGCCGCCGGGCAAAGGGCGGCGGCGCTTTTGGATGTATCGGCCGCTGGGAATGAGCTGCTCGGTCGTGCGCACCGCGGGATTTTTCGCGCGGTCGAGACGTTGGTGGAGCGTTTCTTGCGTCGGATCTTCACGGTAATCGCCGCGCTTGATCGTGTAATCGAGGAAGGAGCTGTAGGGCGTCCCCTTCCGGGCCAGCTCCAAGGGGAAGCCGAACATCTCGAATGCGACCTTGTTCCAGGCAAGGAGCTTCAGATCCTTGTCGAAGACGCGAATCCCGTCGGCCATATTGTCGAGCGTGACCTGGAGAATTTCGGCATTCCGCCTGGCCTCCTCTTCCGCCCACTTTCGTTCCGTGATGTCCGTGTACGTGTTTATGAACCCGCCGCCCGGGACGGGCGCTCGGCGTAGGGCGATGACGGTTCCGTTCGGCCGTACGTGTTCATGACGAGTGGTAACGTGGCTGCGTGTCCGCGCTCGCTCGAGACGTTCCTGGATGTGTGCCTCGCCGTCGTTTCCTGGGTATTCGCCACGCGCGGCGTTGAAGCGGATGATCTCCTCATAAGTCGTGCCGAGCTTAAGAAACCCATCCGGGTACTCAAACAGCTCGGCGTAGCGGCGATTGAAGGCGCGGAGTTTTAGGTCAGCGTCGAGCACGGCGATGCCTTGCGTCAGATTGTCGAGAACCGTCGCAAGCAGCGCCGCGTCCGCGGCGTCGTGTTCGCCGCCGCTGGAAAACGTCATGGCTCCGTTGCCTGACAGCGCGACAACGGATTCTTCGGTGAAGGTACGCATCGCAATGGCCCCGAGCTATTCCCCACGGTTGATCGTATCGTTCACATGCCGACCTCATGTCATGCTCTGCTAATGCTTAACTTTCGATAAAACCGCCTGTTCTTTGTCGTTCGGAGCTTCGGCATGC
>DASTAU010000186.1:0-4446 GCA_035712425.1 Sphingomicrobium sp. | reverse complement strand
AAGGCGCCGCCGCCCAATCATTCGTACTGAGAACGAGCCTTACTTCAGGTTCGTCGCAACAGTGTTGAACTTGGCGCTGAGGTTGGTGCCGACGCTCGACAGAGCGCCAATGCACGCAACGGCGATCAGAGCGGCAATCAGGCCGTACTCGATGGCGGTCGCACCCTCTTCGTTCTTGATAAGCTTCAGAAACTTGCTCATGGTCTTCGCTCCTTGGTTCCAAGTGCGGCGGAACAACCGCCGCAACCTGCACTCCACGCTGCAGGACGGCTGGAAATTACGCGTTGACCGGTTGAAAAAGTGTTACCCCCGAAGGTTGCACGAAATTAATCACGTTTCGGCAACCGTTTGGACCTAGGCGATTTTCTGGCCCGTCGCTTCCCAATCCTTGAGGAAATTGGCGATTCCGACGTCGGTCAGGGGGTGCTTGAACAGCTGCCAGATGATCTTGGGCGGAGCGGTCATCACGTCGGCGCCGATCTTCGCGGCCTCCACGACGTGCATCGGATGGCGCACCGAAGCGACCAGGATCTGGGTCGGAAAGTCGTAATTGTCGTAGATCAGGCGGATGTCGGCGACCACTTCCATGCCGTCGAAGCCGACGTCATCATGGCGACCGACGAACGGCGAGATGAAAGTCGCGCCGGCCTTTGCCGCGAGCAACGCCTGGGCGGAAGAGAAACACAAGGTCACGTTGACCATCGTCCCGTCGCCGGTGAGCGTCTTGCACGCCTTGAGTCCCGCGGGGGTAAGCGGCACCTTGACCGCGATATTGTCCGCGATCTTCCGGACGATCTCGGCCTCGCGCATCATCCCTTCATAGTCGAGCGCTACGACTTCAGCGGAGACCGGGCCGCTGACGACCGACGCAATCTCTTTGACCACCTCGAGGAAATTTCGCCCGGACTTCTCAACCAACGATGGATTCGTGGTCACGCCATCGAGCAGGCCGGTTGCCGCGAGCTCGCGGATTTCGGAGATTTCGGCGGTGTCGGCGAAGAACTTCATGGTTTGCGTCAGTCCTGGCTTTGGTCGATTGGCAAGCGATAGCCGCTGGCGGACGCGCCGTCACTCGATTCGAGGGAAACAGCCATGAGCCAACACGTCCGGGTCGAGAAAGAAGGCTCCATGGTTTCCATCACGCTCGCGCGGCCGGAGCGGCGCAACGCGATCACCGTCGCGATGTATTCGGGGCTCGCGGAAGCGGTGGAGAAGGCCGCGGGCGATCCGCATGTCCGCCTCATTACTTTTCGCGGCGAGGGCCAGGATTTCGCCGCCGGAAACGACCTCGCGGATTTCCTCGAAGCGGCGAACAGGTCCGGGGAAGAGATCCCCGTCTGGCGCTTTCTCCGCGCGGTCGCATTGTGCGAGACGCCGCTTGTCGCCGCGGTGCACGGCAATTGCGTCGGCATTGGCACAACTATGCTGCTCCACTGCGACCTCGTCGTTGCCGAGGAGGGCGCGCGTTTTTCCTTACCGTTCGTTGATCTTGGACTCGTCCCGGAAGCGGCGAGCTCGCTGCTTATACCGCGCCTTGCGGGCCGAAGACTTGCAGCCCGCTTATTGCTGCTCGGCGAGGCCTTCGGGGTCGAGGAAGCCCGGTCAATCGGCCTGATCAGCCATGTTGCGCCCGCCGGCGAACTCTTGCCTGTGCTGAATCGCCTTGCCGCGGCGTTAGTTGCAAAGCCCGCGGACGCCCTTCGAGCCGCGCAGCGCCTCCTCAGGCACGGTCAACGCGAAGAGATCCTGGAGCGAATGCGCATGGAAGGCGCCGTCTTCAGCGAACGATTGGGTTCCGCCGAAGTGAAAGAGGCGATTACCGCCTTCTTCGAAAAGCGAAAGCCGGACTTCTCGCGCCCCGGCTGAGCTCAAAGTTGGGCTGTATAGACCTTCTTCGAGCGGGTGAGCGTCACCGTCGGTCCCGGGAAGAAGAGGAAGTCGAGGTTCTGCCTGTAAGTCACCTGGATCGTCAGATAATGTTGGGCATCGTGCCGGTCGATCGTCGGCGTCGACCAGGTACCGCTGGTCGTGCCGAAAAGGCCGGCGCTGATCTTGGCCTGAATGTTGCTGTCACTCGGAAGCGTACAGCCCGTTGCCGTCGTTGGGTTCAGGCAAAGAGTCGCGTAGCGCGCGCCCTGGCCTAGCGCATTTTGGGCCCCCGCATTCGCAGCCATCAGCTGCCCGATCACGAAGATTCCGTAGATGAAGAGAACGAGCACCGGCAGCGCGAAGGCGAGCTCGATTGCGGCGGCGCCGCGTTCGTCGCGGATCCTTTTGAGCGCGAACGGCATCATTGGACTCGCATCCCGGCTCGGGCAGTCACCGTGACGGTGCCGTCGGCATTACGGTTCGGAAAAATGCTGTTGGTGAACAGCGGCGTGTACTTGCTGCTGACCGTGACGGTCACATATTTCATCTGCACCTGAGTGCCCGTGCAGCTGTCGCTATAGTTGGTCGTTTTCGTGCCATTGCAATAATTTGCGTAGACCGCAGTAACGGTCGCGCCGGTATAGCCGGCGGCCGTCGCCGCGCTCGTTGCGTCGGCCACAACCGCGTCATGATTGGCCGGGTTGGCGGGGGTCCCGCTTTGCTGGACCATCTCGAGGCCGCGCTGCGATGCCTGCTCGAGCCTCAGCTTCATCGAATAGGCGCTTCCAAGGTCGCCCATGCCAATGACCAGCGCCAGGAAGAACGGGGCGACGAGTCCAAGCTCGACGATCGAAGCGCCGCGTTCGGATTTGAGCAGGGTCCTGAGCATCGGCATCATTCCACCAGCGCGATCACGTGGGCGTGCACCGTCGTGTTGTTTTGACACGGAGTGCCATCGGGCCTCGTCAGGCTGTTCTGCAGGTTCGTATTGCCGTTGAACGTGGCGGTGTAAGCGACGACCATCGCGCACTGGGTCGACGCACCGGACGTTCCGTTAAAACTCACGTTCGTGCTCGGGAAATACATGGCGCCGTCGAAATAGGACGCGGCCGTACCATTGATGAGGCTGTCCGTCGTGGCGCCGGGCGCCTGGAGGAAGAGCATCTTGGCATAGGTGCCGCTGGTCTGTGCGCTCAGCTGTATCGTCGAGTTGCCGTTAGGCGTGATCCCGCCCGGATTGGTACCCGTCAGAATGATTGTCACGCCGGTACCGATCAGGGTGATGCCACCGCCGGTGTTGAAGTTCGTGTTGTTGAGATAATAAATCCCGGGATCCAGAAAATATGTCTGGTTGCCGGTGGGACTGAAGTCGCTGTAGCAGGTTCCGCCCCCGCCGGGCTTCGTGTTGTAAGAATAAAGGTGGTTGACGGTGACCTTATTCTTGCCGGAGCCGGTCGTCGTCGTGTAGCCGTTCTGCGCGAAAGTCTTGCACGTCGTCCCTGAGGGAATGTCAGTTGGATACTTGCCGGAAAACGGGTCGGATTGCGGCAAGTGATAAGGCTCGAGATTGGTCGAACCGTTGATCGACTGCGGCATGCCGCCAACCGACGCCACCGGGTCGGCAGTAAAGGTATAGGCATTACCGTTCGAGGTGATCGACGAACTGCCGGTCGAGTTCGAAATTGCGCCGCAGCCAAGGTTTGCTGTCGAGCTGCCGCCCATGCTGATCCCCGCGCCGCTGTCCCTCTTGAGCGTCACCAGGCAGAAATTGCCATCGTCGATCAACTTGGCGGTGGCGCTAGCGGTAAGCGTCGGCGCGCTTGTCATGAACATGCCCGAGAAGCTCAGGGCTCGCGAACCGGACAGTGCGACATGCACGGCCGTACTGTCGGTGGTGTACGAGCCAGTCGATGGCGGATTGGACGCTGTGCACGACGTCGTAATCCCGGAATGGTCGTTCTTCGAAAGATCGAAGCGGATCGGGTGGGCGGAATTCGCCGTGCTCGTCAGGCAGTTGCCCGTGTCGACAGCGTTGCCGGTAGCTTCCGCATATGCGCCCGCGAGGGCCGCGCTGTCGGCGGCGCGCTGGAGCTGCCGCTTCCACAGCGACCATTGGATCGTATCGGTCGCGAGGCCAGCCGAACCGATCACGAGCGGAAGCGCGGCGCCAGCAATGACCAGGGCGTTGCCCCGGCGGTCGCGCCAGACTTTCTTGAGGAAGCTGATCATTTGCGCGTCGATCCCACCCGCTGAATGCGTATGCGCAAGGCCTGTAACCCCAGCACGGTAAGCGAACCGTTCAAGGCTCTGGTTAATGGCGGTTCACCACGTTTCCCTTGTTTTGGCGTGTGTTAGACATATAATACAGCACTAAAGCCCTTTTCGTTGACCGGCTTTGCGCCGCGCCGCACAAGGGCCAGGAAAGGAATGAAGCATGGCTACCGAACCGGCGCCAACGACCGAGACCGCGACCAAGACGAAGCTCAACCTCGATCCGCCCGAGGCGCTTCAGGTGGTCGAGCCCGCCGAAGCCGCGGGCCTCGTCCCGCTGAAGCCCGAGGAAACGAGCGAGCTCGA
>DASTAU010000185.1:0-18966 GCA_035712425.1 Sphingomicrobium sp. | reverse complement strand
TGAGGCCCGCCATCACTGGAGTCGTCTTGTGATCGAGGTCATGCCCGTAGAGCGGTAGCCCTGCCTCGAGCCGCAAAGAGTCTCGAGCGCCGAGCCCGATTGGTTTCGCAAGTTCGTTTGCGGTGATCGCGTCGGCGAGATCCGCCGCTGCAATTCCCGGTACAGAAATCTCGAACCCGTCTTCACCGGTGTAGCCAGAGCGGCTGATCCACAGGTTGTGCCCGTTCCACTTGAACGGTCCGCCCTGCATGAAACCGAGGTCGCTGACTCCGGGGACGATCGTCTCGAGCACTTCAGCTGCGCGCGGTCCCTGCAGCGCAAGCAGCGCCTGCTCCTTCATGTAATCGATGACGATGTCGCTCGGCAGGCGACGCTCCATGTCCGCGATGTCGCCATGCTTGGTCGCGCCGTTGACGACGATGTAGAAATCCTGGCCGCGGCGAGTGGCCATCAAATCGTCGATGATCCCGCCTTCCTCGTCGAGGAGGAGCGAATATTTGGGTTTCATGTCGGCCGCGGCCTGGAAGTCGCCCGGCATGATCTTCTCGAGCGCGACGTCGACACCCGAGCCGTGGACGAACAGCTGGCCCATATGGCTGACGTCAAACAGCCCGGCGTTCTCCCGGGTCCAGAGATGCTCGGCGATGATGCCCTCATATTGGACCGGCATTTCATAGCCGGCGAAGGGGACCATGCGGGCGCCTCGGGCGCGATGCCATGAATCGAGCGGTAGCTTTTCGAGTGATTCAGCTTGTGTCCCGGTCCCGCCGTCGGGGTCGCCGCTATAGGGCGTACCCCGGGCCTGGGTCTCGTCGGTCGGGCCGTTGTGGACTTCCCTGCTCATTCGATGCGCTCCGGCAATAGGTGCGACCGCCGTCGCTCCGCCTGAGCGCCCGGCTGCCGCCCCCGTCTGTCCCTAGCGCCTGAGAGCTTTGCCCCTTCGGCGGCCCTCCCGATGAGAGGACACTTTCCAGACTGTCCTGGCGCACGCGGTCCCTGGGCCTGAGAGATTCCGGGGGCGGTTGCTCCTTCGGCGCCGCCAAATCCTCTATTTTGAGGACTCGACGAACTCTCCCGCGTAGCCATCGGCAGCATCAAGGCCACCGGCGACGCGGCGTGCCTTGGCGGTGCTTTCGAGGCGAGTCAACGCGTTAGCGCGTCGCGTTATACTTGATCTGGTCCTGGGTCAGCTCAAACCCGACGAGATGTTCGAAGGTCGCGTTGGCGACCGCCTTCTGGACCGCTGGATCGGACAGCGGGTCGACCGCAGCTTCGGCTTCGCCGGCCTTCCTCGGACGGGTCAGGATCGCTCGCACGTTCTCGGGCAGGGTCGCTGCTCCGCGATTGACGCGGATCGTCGCCTGCACGCGGGTCCACGCATGGATGTCGCCGGCCGCGAAGTTCAGCCCCGCCTGCCCGACCTGCTTGGCCTCGATTTGCGCGCCGCCGCGCAGTGCCACGTCGAAATAAGGAAGGACGACCTGACGAGCCGGGCCGGCATCCCGGCGGAGGCCGACGACGGTGAAGGTCACGGTCGAAACCACGTCATTGCCGGCATCCTGGCAGGTCGACCTGAGATCGGTGATCGCCGCGGTCACGTCGATCGCCGTCGAGACTTTGCTTGCCGGCGGATTGAACAAGGTGATGTCCCCCGTCCCGGCGGGAATCCCGGCGATCGGGCAACTGCTACGGACTGCGTAAACGCCACCACCGTTCTCGGGAGTGAGTTGGCCCGTGGCTTTACAGGCGCTGAGAAGGGTTACGACAGCAAGGGCGGCGAGGCGAAGCTTCACTTGGGATCAGTCCTTACGAGGGCGAAATCGAGTGAGCGCGTCATAGGAACCCCCTTCTAAGGCTGCAAGCGAAGCCTTAGATGCCTGTCCGAATGCTGAACCGCCCTCCTCTGAAGGTCCTGATCGCCGCGCCGCGCGGCTTTTGCGCGGGCGTCGACCGGGCGATCCAGATCGTCGAGCTCGCGCTCGAACGGTTCGGAGCGCCGGTCTACGTCCGGCATGAGATCGTCCACAATCGCTTCGTGGTCGATCGGCTGCGCAGCCTCGGCGCGGTTTTCGTGGACGAGCTGGATGAAGTGCCCGACGATCGTCCGGTGGTTTTCTCCGCACACGGCGTTCCGAAAGCCGTGCCAGCCGAAGCGCAGACGCGCGGTCTCACCTATGTCGATGCGACCTGCCCGCTCGTGTCGAAGGTTCATCGCCAGGCGCAGCGGCTGATCGAGGAAGGGCGGCACATCCTGTTCATCGGTCACGCCGGCCATCCCGAGGTGATCGGCACGTTCGGCCAGGTTCCCGATGGCGCGATCACCCTCGTGGAAACGGTCGAGGACGCGGCGAACGTATCCGTGCCGGATAGCAAAAGCCTCGCGTTCCTCACCCAGACGACGCTGTCGGTCGACGATACTGCGGCGATCGTCGAAGCCCTGAAGCAGCGGTTTCCCGCGATTCGCGCGCCCCGCAGCGAGGACATTTGTTACGCGACTTCGAATCGCCAGGCTGCGGTGAAAGCAATCGCTCCCGAATGCGAGCGGATGCTGGTGATCGGTGCTCCGAACAGCAGCAACTCGCTGCGTCTCGCCGAAGTCGCCGAGCGGATGGGAGTACCCGCGCGCCTTATCGAACGAGCGGCGGAAATCGATTGGGACTGGCTCGGCGTGCCGGAAACGATCGGCCTCACCGCGGGCGCGTCGGCGCCCGAGGTGCTGGTGCGCGAGGTGCTGGACGCCCTCGGCGAGCGATTCCACGTCACCGAGGAAATCGCCGATCACAGCCCCGAGCGAATGATTTTCAAGCTCCCGCGCGAGCTCGTCGCCTGACGTGACCGAGCTTCCGATCGTCGAAATCTTTACCGACGGAGCCTGCCGCGGAAATCCGGGGCCCGGGGGCTGGGCGGCCCTGATCCGAATGGGAGAGAAGGAAAAAGAAGTGGCCGGCGGCGAACCGCTGACCACCAACAATCGAATGGAACTGATGGCCGCGATCAAGGGGCTCGAAGCGCTGAAGCGGCCTTGTCGGGTCCAGCTCCATACCGACAGCATCTACGTTCGCGACGGGATTACGCGCTGGATCCACAATTGGCAGCGCAACGGCTGGCGGACCTCGGACAAGAAGCCCGTGAAGAACGCCGAACTATGGCAGGAGCTCATCGAAGCCGCCGCCCCTCACCGGATCGAATGGCATTGGGTGAAGGGCCACAGCGGCCACCCCGAGAACGACCGGGTCGATGCGCTGGCCTGTGCCGAAGCGGACGACCAGCGGCGCCACCACCGTTTGTAATCTGAAATTCACTTGAGTCGCCGCTTCCCGAGCGTAGCAAACGCTCGTCACCAACTCTCTCGTTCCCCTGTTGGACAGTTGGTGGGGGAGGCGTCTGGCAAATGCGCCTCCCCATCTCCTCGCCGTCAGTCGAACCGCAGCGGCGAGAACACCGCCGGATCGATGTGATCGACCATCGCATCCGGTTCGTCGCCCAACAGCGCGGCCGCGGCCAATTTCGCCGCGGCCGGAGAGGTCTGGATCCCGAAACCGCCCTGGCCCACGCACCAGAAGAATTTCGGCTCGCGCGCGTCGAAGCCGTACACGGGCAAGCGGTCGGGCGCGAAGCTCCTGAGGCCGGCCCAGCTCCGCTCCACCCGCTCCACGGGCCAGTCCACGACCTGCTCGAATCGGTCGATCGCAGTGGCGACGTCGATTTCCTCCGGCGCGGCATCGCAGGGCTCGCTCGGGATCTCGTCGTGGGGACTGAGCCACACGCTATTGTCGCCCTCACCCTTGAAATAGAAAGAACTGTCGGCGCCGTCGACGAGCGGCAGGTCCTTCAATCCGGAACGGCCGAGCCGAAGTTGAACCATCGTCCGGCGAAGTGGTTTGATGCCGAGCCCGGGAACGCTGGCGACCCGAGCCACCTGGTCAGCCCAAGCCCCCGCTGCATTCACAATCAAAGAGCCGACCAGGGTCGAACCGTCTTGGAGGGTAATCACCCAATCGTCCGAGGCCGCTTGCGCGCGCACCAGTCTCGATCGAGTCGCGATTGTGCCGCCGAGGCGTCGGAACTGCCGAAGATAAGCCCCGTGCAGCGCCGCTGCATCGATGTCAGCGCATCCAGGCTCGAACAACGCTCGTCGCCACTGTGGCCGAACACCCGGCAGCAGGCGCTCCAGCTCCGCCCGTTCTACCACCCGGCTTTCGACCGAGTCCGGCAACGTCGGAAGCTCATCGCGCGTGATGTGGAGATCGCCACGCATGCGAAGAAATCCGCTGTCCGAAAATTCCTGCGGTGGGAGTGACAGAAACTCCTTCGAGGCGAGCGTGAGCTTCGCAACTTCCGGACCGCCGTAGCTCTCGAGATAAAAGGCCGCCGAACGGCCGGTCGCGTGGTACCCGCACTGGTCCTCGGCCTCGATGATCAGCGTCTTTCGTCGGCCCGCGATTTCGGCGCCGAGGCTCGCTCCAGCGATTCCGCCACCCACGATGATGACTTCGAAATCAGTCATTTCGCCGGCCGGTTACGAATTGGAAAGCCGCGCCGTCTAGGGGTAGCAGCATGTTCAACGGTGCATTTACCGATCTGCTGCTCATTTTGCTCGCGGCGATTCTCGTCGTTGCGGCGGCGATCGACGTGCGCACCTTCACCATTTCGAATCGGCTGAACCTGACGGTCGCGCTCCTTGCACCACTATATTGGGCGTCGATCGCGCTGTCGCCGTGGCCGGAAATCGCCGCTCACGTTGCCGCGGGGGCAATTGTTTTCGTACTTCTGGCCGGAGCTTTTTATGCAGGGATGATGGGCGGGGGTGACGTCAAGCTCGCAGCCGCTCTTGCGCTGTGGTTTCCGCCGCTCGCGACGGTCAAGTTCCTTGTAATCATGTCGATTGCCGGCGGCGTTCTAACCTTGGTTATCTTGGTCTTCCATCGCTTGAAGAAGCGCGAGGGCCGGCCGGAAATTCCTTACGGAGTCGCGATCTCATTCGGAGGTCTCGCGATTCTCGCCCAACGCTTTCTTAACCAATTTGTCTGATGTGTGAGGCTGTTACGGGGCCCTACTCGGGGGAGGCGATCGCGCCATGGATGTGAAGAAGCTCGCTCTGCTCATTGGAGCATTGGTCATTGCGGTAGTCACCGCGGTCATGGCCAAGAATATGTTCGCCGGAGCCGGCGCTCACCAGGCCGCCGCGGCGCCTGTCGTGCCCGTTGGGCCGAAGGTGCTGGTCGCCAAGAAGGCGCTTCCAGTCGGCACGATCATCGACGCCGACAGCTTCACCTTTCAGCCTTGGCCGAAAGAGCTGATGCAGGGCGCCTATTACGTCGAGGGCCAGCCGGATTCGAAGAATCTCGCCGGCACCGTCGTGCGCTATGCGATTACGGCCGGTCAGCCGGTCACGCGCGGTTCGCTCGTCGGTCCCCAGGACCGCGGCTTCCTCGCTGCGGCGCTTGGTCCGGGCATGCGCGCAGTCACCGTTTCCGTGAACGCCGCGACCGGAGTCGCAGGCTTCGTGTTCCCAGGCGACCACGTCGACCTGGTGCTAACGCAGAGCGTGTCGGGTGGTGGCGATGGTCCGCCCCTCAAGGTTTCCGAGACGATCGTTCGGAACGTCCGCGTTCTCGCGACCGATCAGCGCTTCACCGATAAGGACGAAGACGGGAAGACTCTCGTCAAGACCTTCTCGAACGTCACGCTCGAAGTGACTCCTCGGATCGCCGAGAAGATCGCCGTCGCGGATAACATGGGCAAGCTGTCGCTGTCGCTTCGCTCGATCGCGGACAACAGTGCCGATCTCGAGCGCGCGGTGGCCGCCGGCGACGTCAAGGTGCCGGCAAATGCCAGCCCCGCGCAGGAGCGGCAGATGCTGCTCGCCTATGCGGACCGGCCTGCCGACAACAATACGACCTTCACGACCGGCGGCGATGTTTCGCGCTTCCAGCGTCGTACGGTCCCTGGAGGTGGCTCGGACGGCGGTCAGATGGCCGGCGCGGCCGCCAACGTCGCAAAAGCCATCGCGGCCGCACCAGCAGGCCCGATCGTGCGCATCGCGCGCGGAAATGAAGTCACCGTTGTTCCGGTGGGAGCTCGCTAAAATGAAGACTCGCAACATCACTCGCCGGGCATGGCTCGGCACGGCAGTCGCGGCGCTCGCCGCCGGCCTGGCCGTCTCGACGCCGGCCCCGGCCGCGGCGCAACCCAAGGCCTATACTTCGGGCGCCTATCGGCCGAGCACGCAGGTCCTGCTTTCGACCGGCGAAGGCCAGATGCTCAACCTGCCGCGCAGCGTCTCGAGCGTCTGGACATCGAATCCGGATGTCGCCGACGTTTACGTCAACGGCCCGAGGCAGATGAACCTGTTCGGCAAGAAGCCGGGCCAGGCCACGGTCATCGCGACCGCCGCCGACGGCTCGGTCGTCTATGGCGCGAACGTCCAGGTCAACGCCAATATCGGCTCGATCAACGAGATCCTGCATCAGGCGATGCCGGAATCGGACATCAGCGTGACGAACGTCGGCCAAGTGGCGGTTCTCAACGGAACGGTCGCCTCGCCCGATGACGCGGCCCAGGCGGAGATGCTGGTCAAGGCGGCCCTCAACCCGGGCGTCAACGTCAGCGATCCAAACGCTTCGTTGAACATCGTTCCGGTCAGCCGCCTGAAGGTCGCGACGCCGCTTCAGGTGACGCTCAAGGTGCGTATCGCCGAGGTCAACCGGACGGTGCTCAAGCAGATGGGCATCAACCTCCTGTCGAACGACACGACGAGCGGCTTCAAGTTTGGCCTCGCGCAGGGCGGCGGGATCAACCTGCCCGACCCGAACTGCACCAAGGATTGTCCGCTGCCGACAGTCATTCGGAATACGATCGGCTCGACCATCTTCGGAAGCGGAAAGTTGTTCGGTCTCGATCTACTCGGATCACTCGACATCGCGGCCGACGATGGTCTCGCGACGATCCTCGCCGAGCCGAACCTGACCGCTCTTTCGGGGGAAACGGCGAGCTTCCTTGCCGGCGGCGAATTTCCGATCCCGGTTTCGCAGTCGCTCGGCGCCGTCACGATCGAATACAAGCAGTATGGCGTAGGCTTGGCTTTCACGCCGATCGTTCTCTCCGACGGCCGCATCTCGATGCGGGTCCGGCCGGAGGTGAGCCAGCTCAGCGACGCAGGTTCGGTGAAGCTGAACGGCTTCACGGTCCCCGCGCTGACCACTCGCCGCGCGGAAACGACAGTCGAGCTCGGCTCGGGTCAGTCGATGATGATCGCGGGTCTGCTACAGAACACCGCCAACAACAGCATCGACAAGGCGCCGTTCCTCGGCGACCTTCCGATCCTGGGCGCGCTGTTCCGCTCGACCCACTTCCAGAAGCAGGAAACCGAGCTGGTCGTCATTGTGACGCCGTACCTCACGCGTCCTGTTTCCGGTCAGCTTGCAACGCCGATCGACGGTCTGCGCGTGCCGAGCGACGCCAAGCGCGATCTCGGTGGCCAGATCTACACCGGCCAAAGCGGCGCAGTTCAGCCGACCGCTATCCAGGCCGCTCCGGTGGCTCCGGTCACCGGTGCCATCGCTGCTCCGGGGTTCAAGCTGTGAACCGCGCTCTCTTCAGGAAGGATTCGACGATGCGTTCGAAAGTCATCCTCATCGCGCTCGCGACTTCCGTGGCGGCGTGCAACGCGGCGAGCGGCTCGAGCCCCGACCAGGGCCTGGCCGCGACCAACATCCCGGTTGTGACCAGCGCGGACTACGTGTTCGACGCCGCGGCTCCCGACGGTGCGCTTGCACCCGGCGAGACCGAGCGTCTGAACGGCTGGTTCCAGGGTCTCGGTCTCGGTTACGGCGATAGCATCTATGTCGACGGCGGCTATGCCGACGCGGCTCGCGGCCAGGTCGCGGCGATCGCCGGCCAGTATGGAATGGTCGTCCTGGCTGGCGCTCCGGTCACTCGCGGTGCCGTGCAGCCCGGAACCATTCGGGTCGTGGTCAGCCGCCGCCGCGCGGTTGTGCCCGGTTGCCCGAATTGGAGCGCTCCGTCGGAGCCCAATTTCAAGAACAGCAACACGTCCAATTACGGCTGCAGCGTGAACTCGAACCTCGCGGCGATGGTCGCGAACCCCGAGGACCTCGTCCACGGCCGTGAAGGCGCGGGCACGGGCGACGTGGTGACCGCCGCCAAGGCTGTTCAGTACTACCGCAACACTCCGCCGACAGGCGCGAAGGGCCTGCAGAACGTCAACCCCGAAAAGAAGGGTACTCAGTGATGAACGCTCCGTTCCAGGCACGCGCCGGTTTGCGCGATCCTTTCACTGCCTTCGTCTGCGACGACGCCACCGCCGACATGCTTCGGCCGGTCGCCGTCGAGCACGGCTGGTCGCCGGAAAAGGTCAACAAGGGCGGCCTTCGCAATGCCGTGCAGTCGCTGTCGGTGTCGGCGAGCCCGAACATCCTGTTCGTGGATCTCAGTGAATCCGCCGATCCGCTCAATGACATCAATGCGCTCGCGGAAGTTTGCGAGCCCGGCACGATCGTGATCGCGGCGGGCACCGTCAATGACGTGCGCCTCTATCGCGACCTCGTCGCCAGCGGCATCCACGATTATCTGCTGAAGCCGTTCACGGTCGACCAGCTGCGCGACACGTTCGCGCATGCCCAGATGATCATCTCGGGACCGCGTGGTGAAGCCCAGGCTGACAAGCCGCATGTGATGGCTGCAGTTATTGGCGTCCGCGGGGGCGTCGGCGCATCGACCATCGCGACTTCGCTCGCGTGGTTGCTGGGTGAGAAGGCCCGCCGGACGACGGCCCTCCTCGATCTCGACGTTCACTTTGGCACCGGCGCGTTGGCGCTCGACCTCGAGCCGGGCCGCGGCCTGACTGACGCGATCGAGAATCCGAGCCGTATCGACGGTCTGTTCATCGAGCGCGCGATGGTCCGAGCGAACGAGCGCCTGTCGGTGCTTTCGGCGGAAGCGCCGATCCACCAGCCGCTGGTTTCCGACGGAACCGCTTTCTTCCAGCTTCAGGAAGAGATGCGGAATGCGTTCGAATCCACCGTGCTCGATCTGCCGCGGCAGATGCTGATCCAGCATCCGCACCTGGTGCACGACGCGCACGTAGCGGTGATCGTCTCCGAGCTGACCCTTGCGGCCACTCGCGACACCATCCGCATCCTTGCCTGGCTGAAGTCGAACGCTCCGCAGACGAAGATTATCGTCGCCGCGAACGGCGTTCCGTCAGGCGGTGCCCTGGAGATCAGCCGCAAGGACTTCGAGCAGTCGATCGAACGTCCGGTGGACATCGTCTTCCCGTTCGACTCGAAGCTCGCGGCGCAGGCCGCCAAACTTGGCAAGCCGATGGCTGAAGTCGCGGGCGGAAAGATGGCTGCTCCGTTCAACACCTTGTCGAACATGGTGCTCAGCCATGCGAGCGACGAAGGCGCTGCTCCGGACGCGAACGCGCCGGCGGCCGCTGCCAAGTCGCTCGTCGACAACCTGAAGTCGATGCTGTCGAAGCCCAAGGCCGAAAAGGCCGCGGCGTAACAGGTCCGGCGCCGGTCGCGGCGCCGTACCGAAGAGTTGAGAGGCGAAGGCGCACATGTTCTTGTGGCTACTCCTGATCGGCGGCTTCGGAGCGGTCGCGCTCGCATATTTTGCGGTGCGTGGCCCATCCCCGGCGAAAACCGTCAAACGGCGAATGGAGCTCATCAAGGAGCGCCACGGCGACGTTATCGCCGGCAACGCACAGGCGCAGATCCGGAAATTGTTCGCCCAGCGGGCGGGCAAGCTGGAGGGATACGCGTCCACTTTGATCCCAAAGCCTGCCCTGCTGCGCAAGCGCCTGGAGATGACCGGCAAGGACATCACGCTCAGCAAGTATGCGATGATCTGCATCGGGATTTTCCTGCTCGTCACCGTCGCCCTGAAGTTCAAGGGCGCGCCGCTGATCCTCGCGATGCTGGTCGGCCTGTTCTTCGGGATCGGGGGCCCGCACTTCGTCATCGGCAAGCTGATCCTGCGGCGGGTGAAGAAGTTCAATTCGAACTTCCCTGACGCGATCGAGCTCATGGTTCGCGGTCTTCGCTCGGGTCTTCCGATCACGGAGACGCTCGGAATTGTCGCGGGTGAAATCACAGGACCGGTTGGTGTCGAATTCCGGATGGTCGCCGACAAGATGAAGATCGGACGCACCATGGAGGCTGCCCTCCAGGACACGGCGGACCGCCTTGGCACGCCGGAGTTCCAGTTCTTCGTGATCACGCTGGCCATCCAACGCGAGACGGGCGGCAACCTTGCGGAGACGCTGTCCAACCTGGCCGACGTGCTTCGCAAGCGCGCGCAGATGAAGCTCAAGATCCGCGCGATGAGCTCGGAATCGAAGGCGTCCGCCTACATCGTAGGCTCGCTGCCCTTCGTGGTCTTCACCCTCGTTTACCTGATGAACCCGAAATACATGAGCGGCTTCTTCGTCGATCCGCGACTGATCGTCGCCGGGATCGGCGGCATGATCTGGATGGGCATTGGCGCATTCATCATGGCCAAGATGGTCAACTTCGAGATCTAAGGGAGGCAAAGTAGACATGCAGGCCGCGCCGCCCTCGGGTCCGACCCTTCTCGGTTTCGACGTTATCTGGATCGCGACGATCCTGAGCGCCGTCGCGACCTTTGCCGTGTTGCTCGCACTTTATGCGGCGACGACGGTGAAGGATCCGATGGTCCGCCGCGTCAAGGCGCTCAACGAGCGCCGTGAGCAGCTGAAAGCGGGCATCGTCGCTTCGACCAACAAGCGCAAGAAGATCACGAACCGCAACCAGGCGGCCGACAAGGTCCGGGGCATCCTGACTCAGTTCAAGATGCTTCAGGATGACCAGCTGAAGAAAACCCAGACGAGGCTGATGCAGGCGGGTATCCGCACGAAAGACCTCGCCTTCTTCATCATCTTCGCTCGCTTCGTCCTGCCGGTCGTCATCGGCGGCGTCGCGGTGCTTCTGCTGTATGTCCTCGGATTTGAGCCGCAATGGTCCGCGCTTCGCCGTTACATCACCGTCGCGGGTCTCCTGGTCGGCAGCTACAAGGCCCCCGACCTCTGGCTCAAGAATAAGGTCAACAAGCGCAGCCACGCGATCCGCAAGGGTCTTCCGGACGCCCTCGACCTGCTGGTGATTTGCGCTGAGGCTGGTCTCACGGTCGACGCCGCCTTCGCCCGAGTGTCGAAGGAGCTCGGCAAGGCTTATCCGGAGCTCGGCGACGAATTCGGACTGACGGCGATCGAGCTGGGCTTCCTTGCCGAGCGTCGCCAGGCGTTCGAGAACCTCGCCCAGCGCGTGGACCTGGAAGCGGTGCGGGGCGTGGTCACGACAATGATCCAGACGGAGAAATACGGTACGCCGCTAGCCTCCGCCCTGCGCGTGCTGTCGGCCGAGTTCCGCCACGAACGCATGATGCGCGCCGAGGAGAAGGCGGCGCGCCTGCCAGCGATCATGACGGTTCCGCTGATCCTGTTCATTCTGCCGACGCTGTTCGTAGTCATCCTGGGGCCGGCGAGCTGCTCGATCCACGACCAGCTGCTCAAATAAGCGGAAGGGCATCCAACCGACCGATGGGAACGCGGCGGCGCGCTGAAGCGTAGTCGCCGCGAACCTTTCGACGTTGGGGAGCCGCAATGAACATTACGACCGACCCGAACCTCTGGGCGATCTGCGCCCTCGTCTTCCTCCTCGGCTTGCTGATCGGCGTCTTCCTGACCGCCGGGGGCCGGCGCAAATGGAAGACCCGCTATAGAAGCGAAGTCGATCGGCGCGAGCAGCTCGAGCGAGAGCATGCCGACCGCGAGAAGGAATGGCGTGAGCGCGACAGCTTGCGGGCCGCGGCCGCCAAGGATGGCGACCGCGACGACCGGCCGCTCTAGCCTTCTATCTTCGAGAAATCGGCGACCTGATTCACGGCGTCGCGGAAGCGCGTGAGCAGGTTTAGCCGTCGCTCGCGTTTCACCGGATCAGGGTCATTTACCGTCACATGATCGAAGAAGCAGTCGATCGGTCCGCGTAGCGAGGCGAGCGCCGCCATCGCGCTGGTGAAGTCTTCCTTCTCAATGGCCGCGGAAGCCTTCGGTCCAGCATTGTCGAGCGCTGCAATCAGCGCCTTCTCCTGTTCCTCGAGCGCGTTGCCGCCAGAACCACTGGTCCCCGCCCATTTTTCCTTCTTCAAAATGTTCGCCGCGCGCTTGTAGGCAGTGAGGAGGTTGGCTCCCTCCTCCGTCTCGACGAAATTCTGCAACGCCATGAC
This sequence comes from Sphingomicrobium sp., assembly GCA_035712425.1. Classification (GTDB taxonomy): domain Bacteria; phylum Pseudomonadota; class Alphaproteobacteria; order Sphingomonadales; family Sphingomonadaceae; genus Sphingomicrobium. The sequence goes on along the minus strand of DASTAU010000185.1, from coordinate 6,693 downwards.
TCGAGCGAGCAGGCGGACCAGGTCGTCCTCGCCGCCCAGCGAAAACACAGCGTCGACAAGATCATGCCGAACGCCGGCTTCGCGCTGCTGAACCTTCAATCGGTCAGCAAAAAATTCGAGAATCTCGGGTGCTGTACTGTCGAGCCGGTGCGCTGTTTCGGTCGTCTTCGCCTGAGCCGCGCGATTGGCAAGGGCTCCACGGATGGCCGGGGTCAGTGGCAGCCTAAGGCCCGACGAGACGATGATCTCGATCGAGCCGATTGCGGCGCGACGAAGGGCGAACGGGTCCTTCGAACCGGTTGGCCTCAGACCAACGCCGAAGAATGCGCAGATCGTATCGAGCTTGTCGGCCAGTGCGACTGCGGCTGAAACCGGTTCCCGAGGCGTTCCGTATTGATCGCGGATCGCGTGGGCGACCGGCCTCCCCTCACCCTGGGCTTCGGCCAGATAACCCCCGATGACGCCCTGGAGTTCAGGGAATTCGCCGACCATTCCCGTCACCAGGTCCGCCTTGGCCAATCGCGAGGCACGCTCGATCGCATTTGCATCGGCTTTGATTACGCCACTGTCGGCCAGCCAGCGCCCCAGCTTCGCTACGCGGTCGACCTTATCGGCAACCGATCCCAGCTTTTCGTGGAAGACGATGCCACCGAGCTTCTTCACCTGCTCATCAAGCGGAACCTTAAGGTCCTGCTCCCAGAAGAAACGGGCGTCGGCGAGGCGGGCGGCGAGCACCCGGAGGTTGCCTTCGACGATCGCCATACCGCGGTCTTCCGCAGCGACATTGGCGACGCAAACGAAAGCCGGCGCCAATCCACCATCCGAAGCGGTACAGGCGAAATACTTCTGATTCGTCCGCATGGTGAGGACGATCACCTCGCGCGGCACGTCGAGGAAATCGCCGTCGAATTCGCCGAGCAGCGGAACGGGCCACTCTGTCAGCCCCGCGTTCTCGACCACAAGGGCTTCGTCGGCGAGGAGAGCTAGTTTTGCCTTGGCGGCAGCGGCTTTGGCGCCATCGCGGATGATCCGCTCGCGCTCCTCCTGGTCAACGATCACATGGCACGCGCGGAGCTTCTCGAGATAGTCGGCGGCACCGCCGACGGTGATCGGGCCGGGATGATGGAACCGATGCCCGACGGTGGTCGCCCCCGCCGTGAGACCGTCGATCTCGACCGGCACGATCTCTTCGCCAAGCATCGCAACGATGCCGTGCAGCGGACGGATCCACCGCAGCGACCCCGATCCCCAGCGCATGGACTTGGGCCAGGGGAAATCCGCGATGATCCGCTTTACGGTCTCGCCAAGGATTTCGAGGGCAGCCTTCCCCGCGCGATCGACGACCGCGAAATAGACTCCGTCACGCTCCTCAAGCTGCTCGCGGGTCAGGCCCGTCTTGCGAAGGAAACCGTCGAGCGCCTGTTCCGGCGCCGAGGTGCGTGGTCCCTTGATTTCCTCCCGGCTGGCCTGCGTCCCTTCGGCTACGTCGCGCGCGATGAGCACGAGCCGGCGCGGGGTCGAATGAGCATCGATAACCCCAGTGGAAAGTCCCGCCTCGCTCGTGCACTCGGCGAAAATCCGCGCCAGCTCATTGCGAGCGCCTGCCTGCATCCGCGCGGGGATTTCCTCGGACCTAAGCTCCAGCAGGAAGTCGGCCATCAGGCGTTATTTCCCTTGGACGTCTCCAGCCACGCGCCGCATGCCGCCTTCGCGAGATCGCGGACGCGGCCGATATAGGCCTGGCGCTCGGCGACGCTGATCACGCCCCGCGCCTGAAGCGTGTTGAACAGGTGACTCGCCTTGATCGCCTGCTCGTACGCCGGGATCGGCAGCTTCGCGTCGAGGCAGTGCTCGCATTCCGCCGCGGCTTTCTTGAACAGGTCGAACAACGCGTCGGTGTCCGCAACCTCGAAATTATAGGTCGACATCTCGACCTCATTCTCGAGGAACACGTCGCCGTAGCTCACGCCAGAGTCGTTGAAGCGAAGGTCGAAGACGTTGTCGACGCCCTGGATGTACATGGCGAGGCGCTCGAGCCCGTAGGTCAACTCGCCTGTAACGGGGCGGCACTCGAACCCGCCGACCTGCTGGAAGTAGGTGAACTGCGTCACCTCCATGCCGTCGCACCAGACTTCCCAGCCGAGCCCCCAGGCGCCCAGCGTCGGGCTTTCCCAGTCGTCCTCGACGAAGCGGATATCGTGCTTCAGCGGATCGATGCCGATTTCGACCAAACTTCCAAGGTACAGTTGCTGGAGGTCGTCCGGGCTCGGCTTCAGCACAACCTGGTACTGGTAATAATGGCCGAGGCGATTGGGGTTTTCGCCATAGCGGCCGTCGGTCGGGCGGCGGCACGGCTGCACGTAGGCGGCCTTCCACGGATCCGGCCCGAGCGATCTCAGGACCGTCGCGGGGTGGAATGTGCCGGCGCCCATCTCCATGTCGTACGGCTGAAGAATGACACAGCCTCGCGCACCCCAATAATTGTGGAGCGTTAGGATCAGGTCCTGGAAACTCAGGCTCAAGCGGGAGTGCCCCATTGCAACGATTAACTTGGCTCCGCGCTTTGGCTGATGGTGTTCAATGGGGCAAGTGGAGGTTCAGATTGCGCCCGTTAGCCCTCCGTGCGAGCGCCTTAGCGAAAGGCTTTTGAATTTATGCTGAAATCCGTTTTCCGGCGGATAGCTTCCGCCCTGGGGCTCGCTGGCCTCCTGATCGCGACGCCCTCGGCGGCGAAAACGCCTCAGGTCGCGCATCCGGCCCTTTGGGAGGTCTCCGATGCCGACACGACAATCTACCTATTCGGGACCATCCACCTGCTTCCCGCGAACTATCAATGGCGAACCGCGAAGTTCAACGAAGCCGTGGAAGGGTCTCAGCAGCTGATCGTCGAGGTGATCGTCGATCTCGAGCATCCGGAAGCCATGGCGTCGAGCTTCGCGCGGATGGCCATATCGCCGACGCCCCTACCCCCAATCCTCGAGCGCGTGTCCCCGGCCAAACGTCCGGCGCTACAGGCCGCGCTTGCCAAGATCGGCGCCAATCCGGCCCAGCTCGGCCAGGTGAAGACCTGGGCAATCGCATTCCAGCTGTTGGGGCTGCAGTTCGCCCAGATCGGGCTGGTGGGAAAAGAGGGTCCCGAGACCGTCCTTCGGAAGCAGTTTACGGCGGAGAACAAGCAGATCGGACAACTGGAAACGATCAGCCAGCAGCTCAGCTTTTTCGATACTCTTCCGGAGAGCGCGCAGCGCGCCCTGCTGGAAGGCACGCTCGAGGACCCTCAGGCGATGGAGGCGGAGTTCGGCGGAATGCTGAGCGCCTGGTCGAAGGGCGACGTCAAAGGGATCGCGAGGACATTCGATCAGGATCTATCCGGCTCGCCCGAGCTCGCCCAGAACCTGATCAAGAAGCGCAACGCCAATTGGAGCAAATGGATCGAGCAGCGGATGGAGCAGCCGGGCAAGATCATGATCGCCGTCGGCGCAGGCCATCTAGCCGGTAGGGAGTCGGTCATTACGCGGCTTCAGAAGGACGGATTTCGGGTGCGCCGGCTTCAATAGCCAGGCTCACCGCGCGAAACGCCTCAATTCGTCGAGAAATCTTCACTACTCACGGATTTTGCTAGACTTTTCTTAATGACTCGATGACCATACTTCTCGGTATCGGGCTGGGGGGTCTGATGCGTGAAGTCGGTGAAATGCGGGGGTTTCTCGCCACGGGTGAGCATGTCTCTGTAACGCCGCGCACGTGATTTTCCCGCCAGTTCCGTCCACCTTGGAGGGTGATGGATGGTCAACTTGCTTGCAGCTGCAGCGCTAGCCGCCGCAACGCCGGGCGCGACCCCTCTCCCGCAGCAAGAACCCGCGATGTTCGTTGTCCGAGACTCGGACACGACCGTTTATCTGTTCGGCACCTTTCACGCGCTCGATGGCGATCCTCACTGGTTCGGCAATGGCGTGAGGGATGCCTTCGAACAATCGAACGAACTGGTCCTCGAAACCCTGCTTCCCGAAGGACCCAATGCACCGCAGCAGCTCCGCGAGGCGCTCTCCCGGCCCGCCGTCAGGCCGTCTCCGGCTTTCATAGCGACGACCCGAATGGCGATCAGCGCCAGCCGTGCGCAAGGGATGCAGGTCGACAATGGCGCCGACATGATCCTGCGCCACGTCGCCGAATCCGAAGGTAAGTCCGTCGTACAACTCGAAACGCTTCAGTTTCAGCTGAACATGTTCAACCATTTGTCGGCAGGGGCGGCCGCGACACCAGCGGACGCGAAAGTGGGTCAGCCGGTCAAAGCGCAGGGCGAAGACCTTCGGCACACCATGGCCGAGATGCAGTCGGCCTGGAAACGCGGCGACCAAAGCGTGTTCGTCCACATGCTTGGCCAACTGGAAGCCGGCTCACCGAGCACCTACCGGCTGATGTTCACCGACCGGAACGCCCGTTGGGCCGACTGGATCGCAGCCCGGCTGCAGACGCCTGGCACTGTGTTCGTGGCGGTTGGCGCGGGTCACCTCGCGGGCAAGGACAGCGTTCTCGTCCGCCTCGCTGAAAAGGGCATCGAGTCCCAGCGCGTTTACTGAGCTTCGCGAAACTTGCCTTTAGGGCGGCCCTGCACTAGGTCGCGCGCTCCCGGCCATGGTCATCCCTGGAGGCGTGGCGCGGGATATATAGCAATCGGAGTATAGCGAAATGAGCGAACAGCTGACGCTGCCCGCCGAAGCGCGCGACCGGGCTGGCAAGGGAGCCTCCCGAGCATTGCGCCGCGATGGACGGGTCCCCGCCGTGGTCTACGGCGAAAAGAAAGAAGCTCTCTCGATCCATGTCGAGGAGAAGCTCCTGTCGAAAATGCTTTCGACCGGTCACTTCATGAACTCGGTCGTGATGATCGATTACAAGGGCAAGGCGCATCGCACCCTGCCGAAGGCGGTTGATTTCCATCCGGTCACGAGCCGGCCCATCCACGTCGACTTCCTCAGGATCGGCGAGCACACCAAGGTGCACGTCGCGGTTCCGATGCGGTTCGACAACGAAGTCGATTCACCGGGCCTGAAGCGCGGCGGCGTTCTGAACGTCGTCGTTCACGAGCTCGAACTGGTCTGCGATGCCGCCAACATCCCGAACGAGATTCACGTCTCGCTCGAGGGTCTCGAGATCGGCGATGCGGTTCACATCAGCAACGTTGCCCTGCCTGACGGCGTCGTACCCGCGAACCAGGACGAGGATTTTACCGTCGCAACGATCGTCGCTCCGTCGGCGATGAAGGCCGAAGAGGAAGAGGCCGCGCCTGCCGGCGAGGTCCCGACCGTCGAGGAAGGCGAAGTTGCCGAGGGCGAAGGCCCGGCCGAAGGCGAAGGCAGCGAATAAGCCCCTGCCCTGCTTGGTTTCAAAAGGAGCCGCTCAGCCGAAAGGCTGGGCGGTTTCTTTTTGCGCGTAGCTCACGCTAGGGAGCGGCGATGCAATTGTGGGTCGGCCTCGGTAATCCCGGCGCGAAATATGCGCTCCAGCGGCACAACGTCGGCTTCATGGCGGCCGATATCATCGCCGAGGTTCATGAATTTGCCCCGTGGCAGAAGAAATTCCGGAGCCTGATCGCGGAAGGCCGGCTGGGCCGCGACCGTGTCCTCCTGCTCAAGCCCCAGACCTTCATGAACGACAGCGGCGATGCGGTTCAGCAGGCGCTGAGATTCTACAAGCTCGACCTCGATGCGCTCACTGTCTTCCACGATGAGCTCGACCTTGCGCCATTCAAGGTGAAGGTGCGCATCGGAGGTGGTCTCGCGGGCCACAACGGTCTTCGCTCGATCGACGCGGCGCTAGGGCCGGAATTTCGCCGCGTCCGCATCGGGATTGGCCACCCGGGCCCGGGTCGCAAGGACCTTGTCACCCCGCACGTCCTTGGCAATTACTCCAAGGCCGAACGGGAGCCGTTGTCCGACCTCCTCGCCGCTGTCGCGGGAGAAGCCGACTGGCTTGCGGACGGCGATGACGCGCGGTTCATGAGCGAAGTGGCTCGGAGGCTCCAGCAGGCCGAATAGGACGCCGCCGCCTTACTCCTCATCCATTCCGATCGGCATTCCTGGCGGGACCTGCGGAAAGCGCGTCGGATCGGTCAGCGCCTTGTCCAGCGACTGCCGGTCCTTGAGCAGGGCCGCAAGCCCGCGGGCCCAGTCCTGTTCCGCCGCCTGCCCCCGCTGGCGTTCGAGCTGGTCCGCCAGGCGATCGAGCCGGCCCGCCAGCTCCATTGACAGGGTCGGCGACACGTCTGCGTCGTGCTGCACGCGGGCAAGCGCGAGAACGCTCATCGTCGCGATGCGGCGACCAACCTCAGTTCCAGTCTGCGCCATCGTGTGGCCCAGCAAGACTTCCACCAGCTGCGATGGGGCGGGGACCGCCGCATCGGCGGCATGTTGCCCTTCGAGCCTGTTCAGCCGCTCCGGCGCGAGCAGCGCGTTGAGCGTCTGCACGGCTCCAACTTCCGTCGCCTTCAGCGGATCGAACACCGGGCCGCCAGCGGTCGGAATGATCTCAATGTCGCTTTGCCGGTCGCTATCCCCGCCGAACCCGCTCGAAAGCAGCGGGGTAAGGCGAGAAGGGACGGTAAGCTCGGCGGGAGCAAGCGTGTCGAGCAACGCGTAAAGCGCCGCCCATTGCGCGGCGCCCGGAACGACCTGGGCGAGAGCATTCTCACCGTTC
>DASTAU010000184.1:0-4389 GCA_035712425.1 Sphingomicrobium sp. | reverse complement strand
GCGGCAACCGGTAAGCGCGAAGGACTAGAGTAACATGCTGCAACCCAAGCGCACCAAGTTCCGCAAGGCCTTCAAGGGCCGCATCCACGGCAACGCCAAGGGTGGGACCGAGCTCAACTTCGGCGCCTTCGGCCTGAAGGCGATGGAGCCGGAGCGGATCACCGCGCGCCAGATCGAGGCGGCGCGCCGCGCGATCACGCGCCACATCAAGCGTACCGGCCGTCTCTGGATCCGCGTGTTCCCGGACGTTCCGGTCAGTTCGAAGCCGGCCGAAGTCCGCATGGGCTCGGGCAAGGGCTCGCCGGAATTCTGGGTCGCTCGCGTCAAGCCAGGCCGGATCCTGTTCGAGCTCGACGGCGTCCCCGGCTCGCTCGCCAAGACGGCGTTCGAGCGGGCGGCGGAGAAGCTGCCGATCAAGACCAAGGTCGTGGCCCGTCTCGGCGAGAGCCTGGCCGGAGAGGAGCACTAGAATGCCCGCGATCGACGACCTCAAGGCGAAGTCGGACGACCAGCTGCAGCAGCAGCTTGGCGACCTGAAGCGCGAGCAGTTCAACCTGCGCTTCCAGTCGGCGACCAATCAGCTCGAGAAGCCGAGCCGCGTCAAGGAAGTGCGCCGCACGATTGCACGCATCAAGACGCTGCAGAACGAACGCGCCCGCGCCGAAGCGGCGAAGGGTTGAGGAGACTATAGATGCCAAAGCGCGTCCTCACCGGCACCGTGGTGTCCGACAAGGGTGACAAGACGGTCGTGGTCCGTGTCGAGCGGCGGGTGAAGCACCCGCTCTACGGCAAGATCATCAAGCTGTCGAAGAAGTACCACGCTCACGATGCGGCGAACGAGTTCCACATCGGCGAGATCGTTCGAATCGAGGAATGCGCCCCGATTTCGAAACTGAAGTCGTGGACGGTTCTCGACCGCATCGGCGTCGCCAAGATCGGCGCCGTCGAGATCGACGAGCCCGAGATTGCTGCGCCGGGTGAGCCTGCTGCTGAGCCGGAAGCGCCAGCCGAAGAGAAAGCGGAAAAGAAGCCCGCGAAGAAGCCGGCCAAGAAGGCCAAGGCCGACGCCGACGCGGACGCCTGAGCAAGTTTTGAGAGGATAAGGGTCGAACAATGATCCAGATGCAGTCCAACCTGGACGTCGCGGACAACAGCGGGGCGAAGCGCGTCCAGTGCATCAAGGTGCTGGGCGGCTCCAAGCGCCGCACCGCGGGCGTCGGCGACATCATCGTCGTCAGCGTCAAGGAAGCCGCGCCGCGCGGCCGCGTGAAGAAGGGCGACGTTCACCGCGCGGTGATCGTTCGCACCGCCAAGGACATCCGCCGTCCCGACGGTTCGGTGATTCGGTTCGATTCCAACGCGGCGGTGCTGGTCAACAAGAACGAGGAGCCGATCGGCACCCGTATCTTTGGGCCCGTGGTCCGCGAGCTTCGTGCGAAGAAGCACATGAAGATCATCAGCCTTGCGCCGGAGGTGCTGTAATGGCCGCGAGCAAGATCAAGAAAGGCGACCGCGTCGTCGTCCTCAGCGGCAAGGACAAGGGCCGCACCGGTGACGTCCTCAAGGCGATGCCGAAGGAGGGCAAGGTGATCGTTTCGGGCGTCAACGTCCATGCGCGCCACCGCAAGCCGAGCCAGGTGAACCCGCAGGGCGGCATCGAGCGCAAGGAAGCGCCGCTTCACATTTCCAAGGTCGCAATTGCGACCGCCGACGGCAAGCCGAGCCGGGTCCGCTTCGAGGAGCGTGACGGCAAGAAGGTTCGCGTCGCGGCCAAGACCGGAGAGCTGATCCATGGCTGACGAAGACAAGAAGGTCGAAGAGGCGCAGGAGCAGCCCGCGACCGAGCAGGTAGAGGTCGAACGCGTCGGCGACGCCGAGAAGGCCGAAGCCGAGGCGATCGAAGCGCTTCCGAAGGTCGAGGAGGCTTCGGTCCCTCAGGCCGCCAAGACGGACGCCAAGCCTTCGAAGATGCCGAAGGACTACAAACCGCGCCTGAAGGCGGACTATGAGGACCGCATCGTCAAGGCGATGACGGAGAAGTTCGGCTACAAGAACCGGCTCGAAGTCCCGCGTCTCGACAAGATCGTGATCAACATGGGCGTCGGCGAGGCGACTCAGGACAAGAAGCGCGTCGAGACCGCGGCTGCGGAAATGCAGCAGATCGCCGGACAGAAGCCGGTGATCACCAAGGCGAAGAAGTCGATCGCCCAGTTCAAGCTGCGCGAAGGCATGCCGATCGGCGTCAAGGTCACCCTTCGCCGCGACCGCATGTACGAGTTCCTCGACCGGCTGGTCACGATCGCGCTTCCGCGCGTTCGCGACTTTCGCGGGCTCAACCCCAAGTCTTTTGATGGCCGCGGCAATTACGCGCTCGGCCTCAAGGAGCAGATCATCTTCCCCGAGATCAATTACGACCAGATCGACAAGGTCCGGGGAATGGACGTCATCGTAACCACCACGGCGAAGACGGATGAAGAGGCGCGCGAGCTGCTGCGCCTGTTCAACTTCCCCTTCCCGCAAGAGGAGCAGCGGGAGGCCGCGTAAGCGGTCTTCCCCCTAGGAGAAGAACTTAAGTCATGGCGAAACTGAGTTCGATCAACAAGAACGAGCGGCGCAAGAAGCTCGTGGCGCAGAATGCTGCGAAGTACGCGAAGCTGAAGGCGATCGCGAACGACGAGTCGAAGGATGAGACCGAGCGTCTCATCGCGCGCCTGAAGATGGCCGAGCTGCCGCGCAACGGAAACCCGACCCGGGTTCGCAACCGTTGCGAGCTGACCGGCCGGTCGCGCGCTTATTACCGCAAGTTCCGCTTGTCGCGGATCATGCTCCGGGAACTGGCCAACAAGGGCCTGATCCCCGGCGTCATCAAGTCGAGCTGGTAAGGATTTACGGATGGCGATGACCGATCCCCTGGGTGATTTGCTCACCCGCATCCGCAACGGCCAGCAGGCGAAGAAGGATTCGATCCTGACGCCGGCGTCGAAGCTGCGTGCGCACGTTCTCGATGTGCTCCAGCGCGAAGGCTATATCCGCGGATATTCCGAAGAGACTCTCGCCGGTCAGAAGGGCCTGCGCATCGAGCTCAAATATTTCGAGGGCCAGCCCGCGATCCATCATCTGGCTCGCGTGTCTAAGCCCGGCCGCCGCGTCTATTCGGCCGCGCGCGAGCTTCCGCGCATCCGCAACGGTCTCGGCACGGTCATCGTGTCGACCCCGCGCGGCGTGCTGTCGGACGCGGAGGCGCGAGACCAGAACGTCGGCGGCGAAGTCCTCGCGGAGGTGTTCTGATGTCCCGTATCGGAAAGAGGCCAATCGCTCTTCCGGCCGGAGTCACCGCTTCGGTTGAAAGCGGCGTCCTGACCGTGAAAGGGCCCAAGGGCACGCTCGCGATGCAGCTGCTGGACGATCTCGTGAAATATGAGGTCGGCGAGGGCGAGATCCGCGTCACTCCGCTGACCGATGCGCAGCGCAACCGCGCGGCGTGGGGAATGACCCGCACCAACGTGCAGAACCTCGTCACTGGCGTGACCGAGGGCTTCACCAAGGTGCTCGAGATCACCGGCGTCGGCTACCGCGCCCAGGCCCAGGGCAAGAACCTGCGACTCCAGCTCGGGTACAGCCACGACGTGAATTACAAGCTGCCCGAAGGCATCGATGTGAAGACTCCCGACCAGAACACGGTCGAGATCAGCGGCATCGACAAGCAGAAGGTCGGCCAGGTCGCGGCCGAGATCCGCCGCTGGCGCAAGCCGGAGCCCTACAAGGGCAAGGGCATCAAGTATCGCGGCGAGTATATCTTCCGCAAAGAAGGCAAGAAGAAGTAGCCATGGCGAAACTCTCTCTCTTCGATCGGCGGCGGCGCCGCGTGCGCACCGCGCTTCGTTCACGCGGCTCGAGCAAGCCGCGCCTGTCCGTGCATCGCTCGGGCCGGCACATCTACGCCCAGGTCATCGACGACACGGCGGGCAAGACGCTCGCTTCCGCTTCGAGCCTGGACAAGGACATCAAGGGCAAGACCGGAGCGACCAAGGACAGCGCCGCGGCGGTCGGCAAGGCCGTTGCCGAGCGCGCCAGGAAGGCCGGCGTGTCGAGCGTCGTGTTCGACCGTGGCGGCTTCCTGTTCCATGGCCGGGTGAAGGCCCTAGCCGACGCTGCCCGCGAAGGCGGACTGGAGTTCTAAATGGTGCAAGAGACTGAAAATCCCGAAGTGACGCAGGCCCCTGCCGAGCAGGCGCTGGCCGAGGTCCCTGCGACCGAGGCCGCTCCGGTTCAGACCGAAAGTGAAGCGCCGCGCGGACGTGGTGGTCGCGGACGCGGTCCCGGTGGTGGACGCGGTCGCGGCGGTGGTGATCGCGGCGGCCGTGGCCGTCGTGACGATCGTCGTGGACG
>DASTAU010000183.1:0-2396 GCA_035712425.1 Sphingomicrobium sp. | reverse complement strand
GGCTGGCCCTTCGCGACATGCTGGCCCTGCGCGACGAAGATCCGGGTGACGGGGCCGGTAAAGGGCGAGACGACCGAGGTCGCCTGGTTGTTGTCGAAATCGACCGTTCCTGGCGCCTCGATCTTCTGGCGGTAGCCGACGGGCACGACCGTATAGAGCTGGATGTGCGCGAGCTGCGCCTTGGTCAGCCGGACGTTGGCGACGGGGGGCGTCGCGGATGACTGGTCCGGCGACGACGAGCAACCGGCGACCAGCGTCAGCGCGAGCGCGGCGGCGAGATGGCGCATCGGCTTAACGGGCATCGGCGGTGCTCACGAGATCGGGCCGGTGCCACCAGCCGCCACCCAATGCCTGGAACAGAGCGGCGGTGTCGGTGAAGCGATCGGCTTCCGCCTGGACCTGGGCGAGGCGCGCCTGCTGGTACGCCTGGTCGGCGTTGAGAACCGCGAGATAGGCTGCATAGCCATCCTTGTACTGGAGGCGGGACAGGTCGAGGCTGGCCTTGGCCGCGTCGGTCGCGGCGGCGCTGGCCTTCAGCGTTTCGGCGTCATGTTGGAGCGCGGCGAGCGTGTCGGCAACATTCTGGAATGCCGTCAGCACCGTGCTTCGATATTGCTCGGCGGTCTGCTGGTAAGCGTAACGCGCAGCGCGTTCCTGGTGGAGCTTGGTGCCGCCGTCGAAGATCGGCGCCAGAAGTGCCGCTCCGAGGTTCCAGAAGCCGGTTCCGGGTCCAAAAATCTGCCCGATCGAAAGCGCGTTGGTGCCGGCGTTCCCGCTGAGCGTGATATTGGGCAGCCGGTTGGCGCGGGCGACCCCGATCTGGGCGCTCGCGGCGTGCATATTCTCTTGCGCTTGCAGCACATCGGGCCGCTGTTCGACGAGCGATGACGGAAGCGTGAGCGGCAAGTCCGGTGGCAGCGTCAGGCTCGCCAGCGTGAACTTCGCGGGCGCGAGTTGCGACGGATAATGGCCGGTGAGGACTGCGATCAGATTGTTCTGCTGATCGCGCTGTTTCAGCAGCGGCGGGAGCGACGCTTCAAGCTGCGCGAGCGACGTCTGCTGGGCAGCGACGTCCGCGCCGCCGATATAGCCTTTGGACTTCTGGTACTGCAGCAGGCTGAGGATCTGCCGGTTGATCCCGATCAGCTCGTTGGTAGTCGCGATCTGGTCTTCGAGCGAGGCTTCGGTGATCGCCGCCAGCGCGACATTGGCGCTCAGCGTGATGTCGGTCGCAACCATCTGGTAGCGGGTCGCCTGTTCCTGCGCGGCGAGGCTTTCGACGGTGCGCTTGTTCAAGCCGAAGACGTCCGGCGTGTAGGAAACGCTGACCGACGGCGTGATGAGGGTGTAGGCGGACGCATTGTTCGCCGGCACCGGAGCGAGAGTCGCCGAGGGGTCTTTCAGCCGAGTGATGCTCGCGCCCGCATCGACCTGCGGAAGATAGGCGCCATGCTGCGCCAGCGTATTTTCGTGGGCGACTCGAAGCGCGGCCTCCGCGGCCTTGAGGTCGGGGTTGTTGGCGAGCGCCTGCTCGATCAGCGCATTAAGCGCCTTCGAGTGAAACATCGTCCACCAGTCGGCGGGGATGTCGGCGGCAGTGACGAAATGCTGTGCGTTGCCACCGGGAATCCCGGGAGTCGCATCGGTCGTCTCCGGCGCTTTCGCGGAGTAGCTCGAAACGGGCGGGGGAGCGGGCTGCTTGAAGTTCGGTCCGACGACGCACGCCGTCGTCAGCAGCGGCGCAAGCAGCGCAAGCCGTGACATCCGACGAAACCGAGTCGCCATTCACCCTCCGATCGGAGTTGCAGGTTCGTGAGCGGCCCCCGCCGCTTCACCCCGTGGGATAGTATCACATCACAATCCGCGGCGAATGACTAGTCGAGGGGCAGGCGCGAGAGCAAATTACAATCCTGCAACCATCGGAGCGGCAGCTGTCGTTCATCGAAGATCGCGGACCGTTGGCCGATCCGGCTCCGTGATATTATAACATTTGCTTGAGATAGTATATCATCCACTCTAACGGGCGCTCTCCACACTTCAGGGCGCCCCATGAAACCGATCCTCTACTCCGCCGCCGCGGCAATCGCGCTGATTCCATTCACGCCCGCTGCGGCGCAAGCGACCGGCGAACCTGCCGGAAACCGGGGCGATTCAGAAACGGCCCAGCCTGCCGCAAAGCCATCGGCCGGGCAGAGCAGCATCGTCATCACCGGCCGGCGGCTCGACGCCGCGCGCGATTCGATCACGCCCTCGCTTGGCGCCAGCCAATATACGTTCAACCGGGAAGCGCTGAACAAGCAGCCGGGCGGCACGAATCTCACGCTCAACAAGTCGCTGCTCCAGGCGCCCGGCGTCGTTCAGGACAGCTATGGCACCATCCACATCCGCAACGAGCA
>DASTAU010000182.1:0-5773 GCA_035712425.1 Sphingomicrobium sp. | reverse complement strand
TGATCACCGGCAGGCCGATGACCACCATGGCGAGCATGACTGCTGCAGGACCGGTCATGCGTTTCCTCCCTTGTCGATCGTCAGCGCATCGATGTCTCTCGCGAGCCGCGACGGCTGGTCGGTCGCAATGCGCTCGAGCGTTTCCAGCCGGTCCATAACCGAACCAAGTTGGGCGCGAAGCTGGGCATTCTCGGTGGTGAGAAGCCTGATGCGCTCGCCGGCTTCCTTGTCGCTCTTGGGATGCATGGGCATGCCCCAGCTGTTGGAAAGCGGATAGCCGTTCTTGATCTTGAGCCAGGTGCTCAGCACGCCCCCGCACACGCTCACGACGACGATGATCGCGATGTAGGGGAAAAGTTGGAGTAGAAAATCAAAGACCTGGGTAACTTCGGGATCCATCAATTCCCCCATTATTGAATGCGGTTAGCGAAGCTGTTCGATTTCGCGCGCCAGCGACCTGTTCTCTGTCGTCACGTAGCTCTCGATGTCGGCGAGGCGGCGGTCGAGGTCCCTGAACCGCGACCGGATATCGCGAGCTGCACGTGCCGGCGATGCGCGGACCCCTTGCCAGAACTGCCGATCCTCCGTTCCGCGGTAATCGAGCTCGCGGGGCTTCGTCGGGGCGACCCATCCCGCGATGAAGTAGAAGGGCAGAACCGAACCGCCGCTCATGAAGACGGCGGCGAGAAAACAGATGCGGACAAGCGAGACGTCGAAACCCGTATAATCGGCGATCCCGGCGCAAACCCCCATGAACTTGCCATTCTGCTTGTCGCGATAGAAGCGCGTGCGGCTTGCCGGCTGCTCGCTCCAATAATCGGGCCGCTCGTGCTCGTAGCGCGGCTGCTCGGGCACCGGTTGCGGCTGGTTCGAGCGATGCTGGCGCTCGGGATAGCGATCGTAGGCCATGCTATTCACCATTCGCGAGCAAGCGACTTAAATCTTCGCGCTCGCGTCCCGGCAGACATTGCTGTCGCCAATTCGGATTTTCGGCGGTCATGATCCGTTCGATCGTGCAAAGCCGGTCATCAAGCCGCCGGGCGGCTTCATGCAGATCGTCGAGCAGCTTTTCGTCGCCCGACGTCAGGGTCTTCGCCGTTTTCCACTTGGTCACGTAGTGGAAGATCAGCCAGGGCAAAGCGATAAACAGTACGACGACTGAAATCGCACCAACGACATTCCCATCCATTCGTTACTTCCCCTTCGCCCTGAGGGCGGCTTTCATGGCTTCGAGCTCCTTGTCGACGGTTTCTGCCGCTTTGAGCTCCGCGATTTCTTCTTCGAGGCTCTTCGGGCCGGTCATTCCGAGAGCGTCTGCGCGCCCCTCGGCAAAATCGGCCCGGCGCTCGAGCAGCTCGAACTTCGAGAAGGCGTCTTCGGTGCGGCTGCCATTCAGCAACTCGCGGGCGCGGGCGCGGGTGACTGCGCTTTCGAACCTCGCCGCGATCGCATTCTGGCGGGCGCGCGCTTCGCGGAGCTTGCCCTGCAGCTTGGCGATGTCGGCTTCATATCCCTTCAGCGTATCCTCGATGCCCTTGATCTCGTCACGCAGGCCTTCGCCCATGTCGGCGGCCTTCTGGCGCTCGATGAGCGCGGCCTTGGCGAGGTCCTCACGGCCCTTCGACAGTGCGAGCTCGGCCTTTTCCGTCCAGTTCTTCTGAAGCTCGTCGAGGCGTGAGAGCGCGCGGCGCATTTCCTTGCCGTCAGCGATACAACGCGCGGCCGAGGCGCGGACCTCGACCAATGTTTCCTCCATTTCCAGGATCACCATGCGGATCATCTTCGCCGGGTCTTCCGACCGGTCGAGCATCTCTGTGATGTTCGCGGCAAAGATGTCCCGTGTTCGGGAAAAGATGCTCATTCAGTCACTCCGAAATTCCAAAATTAGGCGCCTAAACCTGCCCTTCGTCATTCAAGAGCTGTGCCATTCTTTAGGATTGCACAGAGTTAAGCCAAAATTCGTATTTTTCGGCTGAAAACAAGGCGAAAATCCTTGCCAAATGGTGGGATTTGCCACCAACAGTCGGCCAGATTTCTGAACGAAAGTGGCAATGGAGCGCGCAGACCAGTTTATTGGCCAGAGCCTGGCGTTCCTCGACGCGGTCGAGCGCGCCAGCCGCGCCGCGCCGCTCAACCGGCCAGTGCTCGTCATCGGCGAGCGCGGCACGGGCAAGGAGTTGATTGCCGAACGACTTCACCATCTTTCGTCCCGCTGGGCCGGCCCGCTGATTATCATGAACTGCGCCGCGCTTCCCGAAAATCTGATCGAGGCCGAGCTGTTCGGACATGAAGCGGGGAGCTTCACGGGCGCCGCGAAAACGCGTCATGGGCGATTCGAGGAAGCCGATGGCGGGACCCTCTTCCTCGACGAACTTGGAACTCTGTCGATGCCGGCGCAGGACAGGCTTCTGCGCGCGACCGAATATGGCGAGATCACGCGCATCGGCGCGTCCAAGCCGATCAGCGTCGACGTCCGGATCGTCGCGGCGACCAACGAGAATCTCCCGGCTCAGGTCGACAAGGGCAGGTTCAGGGCGGACTTGCTCGACCGTTTGTCGTTCGAGGTGATCACCCTTCCGCCGCTCCGGTCCCGGGAGGGCGACATACCGCTGCTCGCCGACCATTTCGGGCGGCGCATGGCGGTGGAGCTCGACTGGTCGAACTGGCCCGGCTTCACCTCGCGCGCCATCGCCGAGCTCGAGGCCTATCCCTGGCCGGGCAACGTCCGCGAGCTCAGAAACGTCATCGAGCGGGCGGTCTATCGTCACGAGGACCCGGAGCGCGCGGTCGACGTGATCGTCTTCAATCCGTTCCACTCGCCGTGGGCGCCGGCAGGCACGGACGCAGCGGTCGCGTCGGCTGTGGCTGCGACGAATGGCGAGCCGGACGAAGCGCCACCGCTCCACGCCGCAGCTCCGCCAGGTACGGCTGGCGCTACCAACGATTTCCGCGGCGCAGTCGCCGCGTACGAGCGAGAACTGCTCGAAGAAGCGCTTCGCCGGAACCGTTTCAATCAGCGCGCCACCGCGGCAGCCCTCGGCCTCAGTTACGACCAGCTCCGCCACGCCCTGAAGCGCCACAAGCTGCAGGACAGCGCGGCCTGATGGCTTCCTAGCGTTGCCGCGAACCTGGTTACGAACCTGCCTTCTCGGAGCAGCCGTAATCGCCGCGCTCATCGTCATTGGCTATCGGAATGCGACGGCGCAGCCGCTGGTCAGGCGTCTCACGCTCACGGTTCAGGAATATCCAGCCACGGCCGGGCCGCTCCGAATAGCGCTATTCTCGGACGTGCATGTCCACGGGCCTGACATGCCCCCGGAGCGCGTCGCGCGGATCGTCGATCAGATCAACGCGCTCCATCCGGACATCGCGATCGGTACCGGCGACTTCGTCGGGAACAGCCTAATCGGGCGTCATTATAGTGTGGACGAGGCGATCGCTCCGCTTGGGAAGTTGAGGGCGCGGCTGGGAGCCTATGCCGTACTCGGGAACAACGACTACAATGCCGGGGCGAGCGACGTGACGCGCGCGCTCGAACGGGCTGGTATCCGCGTGCTGGCGGATGATGCGGTGAAGGTGGGACCGATTGCCCTCGGCGGCAGAGATGGGCGACTCTACCCTTCGCCGGTTCCTCTCAAGGCGGCCCGGGCGAGGACCGACGCGGCGCTTCGGCGGACCGCCGGAATCAAAATCCTCGCGACGCATCGTCCGGACGAATTCGCCTTTTCGCCACTCTCGACGATTCTCGTTCTGGCGGGCCACACCCATTGCGGACAGATTGTTCTTCCGCTCATCGGCCCGATCGTGACCGGTTCCGACTTCGGGCGAAGATATTCCTGCGGAGTGATTCACGACGGTTCGAGGACGCTGGTCGTTACCGCGGGTCTCGGCACGAGCTATGTTCCTTTGAGATTCGGGGCGCCCCCCGACATTTGGTTGATTACCCTTCGCTGATTGCGAAGATTCCGAAGGCCCTTCATAGGGGCGCCGCGGAGACCTTCTCAGGACCATCATCGAAATGAGATTACCGAATCAGACGGCGGCGGGAGGAGCCTCCGCGAGCCTCGCCAGTCCCGCGCTGGTTGTAGTCCTCGTCTTGCTGCTCGGTGCGACGATCTATTTATGGCGCGCGCGCTATCTTCGGCCTTCGACCGCTTATTCTACGATGGCGATTCTCGTCTTCATGCTCATCGCCGTCGGAACATTGATCTACACTTCGCGGCTCTAGAACAGTCAGGCGGTGCGCGGCAGGACGCGCCCGTTCACGACGACCCGCCCCCGGATGATTGCACCCAGGAGATCAGCTTTCCCGCTGATCGAATTCGTGCCGATATAGGTTCCAAGCGGGCCCGAGGCCGTCGGCGACCGCTGCGACATCTCGCAATCCGCGTAAATCACCCCATTGTCCGACAGGGGCAGGAGCGTGTCGCCGGTCAGGTGAAACCGGCACCGGTCGAAACGGACGTTGGGGCTTTTGAGGACGATCGCAATCCATTGCTCCTTACCCTTGCCCAGGAATAGTTTTCCGGTCGGGCTGAGGCGGTGATCGTCGGTGAAGGCGCAGTCCATGAAATGAACAGCGCGCGACGGGTCAACGTCACCGTGGCAGTGGTTGATCGGCCCGGCGAAGACACAATGGCTGAAGCGCATTCCGGGGCTGTCCGGCCATGCCGCCCAGTTGGTGGTTCCGACAAATTTGCATCCGTTGCAGCTAATGTCCGCGGAATCGCCGCTTCCTGACGTGAATCCAAAGCCGACATTGTCGGAAAATTCGCAATTTTCGAAAGCCACGTCGCGGATCGGCCAGTTTTCAGCCTCGATATCGACGCCAGCGCCCGGAGCGCTATGCAGGATCGCTCGGCCAGTATGGCGGAAGAAGCAGCGCTGGAACAGGAAATTGCGCCCCCCGGTGACGCTGCAGCCCTGGCGCCCGTTATATTCGCAAATGCAGTCGACGACGCTCGTGGCGCCGGCGCGATGGAGCGCGGGGGTCAGGATCATTCCATCCTGCGCATGATGGTGGCTATGGATCCGCGACAATCGCTCCGGCCCGGTATTGCCGTGCAATATGATCCCCGTGCCTCCGGCCTGCCAGCCGCCGCGCCCGCTGTTTCCGCCAATCCAAAGGCCTTTCAGATTGCCGTCCAACTCAAGGTCGCTGATTTCGATGCCGCCCGAGCATTTCTCGATGTGGATGAAGGCGACGTAGGGGACCGCCTCGTTGGTTTCGGTGAGCTTCTCGACGTTCGCGAATGGTTTGCCCGAACCCGGCTCGAAACGGCCGTAGCGAAGTCCGCTCGCGCAACGGAGCGTTGCACCCCTGCCTTCGATCCGGATCGGTCCGCCGCAACCTGCCAGGTGGATGATGTCCGACGCAGTGAACGAGTTCGTGACGATGGAGCTGTTGCCGCCAGCGGACGGGTGCTGGTCGCCAACGATATAGGTGGTCGGCCGGAGAACGATCGTTCCGCCGCCGGCAGCATTCAGATGCGCCGACATCGCAGCGAAGGCGCGCGTATCGTTGGTGCGCCCGTCGCCTTTCGCGCCGAACATTTCGGGGGAAACCTGACTGAGCGCAGCAGCCCTTACCGATCCTGCCAGTCCCACCGCTCCCGCGGCGATGATGAATTGACGTCTCGACGCTACCATCGCTGGACTTTCAGCCGCTCCGTGTGAACAGTCCTGGAACCGACTGCAAAGGAGCGACCAACGAAGATGGCGGAGGCCGAACGCCAAATCACAATCTCCGTGGTCATTCCTCTGTTCAACAAGG
>DASTAU010000181.1:0-6360 GCA_035712425.1 Sphingomicrobium sp. | reverse complement strand
GGAGCGGATTACCGCCGATGCGCCGACGGGAGAAAGGCTGCGCGTCGAGGCGTGAGAGAGCGCAAAAATGCGTTACACAGGCTGATAGTTGCTGATTCGCTTTTGTGATTGGGGACACAGATGATCATCGCGCTGACCGCGTTAATACTGAACAGCGCTTCGGTTGCAGCCACTCCGGAACTGGTACCGTCGCAATTGTCCGAAATCTTTCAGTCGGCATGTCTGGACGGCGAGGCCAGGCTTGCGCAGGGCTCGGCGGTACCGGTCGATTTTAATGATCTTCCCGATGAGCTTCGGGGGAGGCTGGGTAGCCCCACATCCTCGAAGGTGTGGAAGATCAATACCGAGGGAAGCGCCTTCCTGTATCTGGTGGAATATCCGGCCGGCTCGAGCCCCAACTCGCACGTCTGCGGCCTCGCGTCCGAATTGATGGATTCGCACGAGGCGGTCGACACGATCGAAAAGCGCGTAACCGGAAAAGCGAGCCACGATTATCAGCCCTCGATGCAGTGGCTGAGCCCGCAAGCCGGCTATCGCGCCGTCGTGACCAGCGCGGGCAAGTTCAAGATCGCGCAAATCGACTGGCTGACCGATGCGCAGCGCAATGCGGCGATGAAGGTTTACAACCAGATCGATCATTAATCCTCCGCGACGCGGGAACGCTTTTCCCGTGGCCGGCATCGAAGTCCTCGTGAACATATGGGAGGACTTTGAATGACACGCACTGCAATTCTCCTTGCCGCCGCCGCGGCTCTAGCGATCGGCGCGCCGGCCGAGGCCGCCGGACCGACCGATCCGCAGATCGCCCATATCGCCTACACGGCAGGCAATCTCGACGTCGAAGCGGCCAAGCAGGCGCTGAAGATGTCGCACAATTCGGCGGTTCGCGCCTTCGCTCAGGAAATGGTTCGCGATCACCAGGCGGTGAATGCGAAGGCTCTCGCTTTGGTGAAAAAGCTGAAGGTTACGCCCGAAGCCAACGCCACCAGCACGGGCCTGACGAACGCCGCCGCCGCGGAACGCGCGAAGCTCAACAAGCTGAAGGGCGCCGCGTTCGACCGCGAATATGTCGCCAACGAGGTTGCCTTTCACAAGACCGTCAACGGCGCCCTCGCCTCGACGCTGATCCCGTCGGCGCACAATGCCGAGCTGAAGTCGCTGCTGGAGACGGGCCTGACCCTGTTCAAGGAGCATCAGATGCACGCCGAGCAGCTGGCGGCGAAGCTGAAATGAGCCGTTTCCCGCGGCGATACCCCCTGTGCGTCGCGGTCGCAGGCGCGCTGCTGTCGGTCGCGCCCCCCGTGCCGGCAGCAGCCGCTACGCATGTCGTAGTGATCGACAAGATGAAGTTTGCGCCCGTGCCGCCGCTCAAGGTCGGCGACACGGTCGTGTTCGAGAACAAGGACATCTTCCGCCACACGGTGACCGCCTCGAACAACAGCTTCAACCTGGACCTGATGCCCGGTGCTCGCGGGAGCTTGCATATCAACTCGGCGGGACACGCGGCTTTCTATTGCAAGTATCACCCGGGAATGCGGGGGAGTATGGACGCCAAATGACTTCAACGCGAAACCTGGCGCTCGATTATGCGGGAATGACCGACGTCGAGCTGGCGCGCTGCTGCGCGGGCGGCGATGCCGAGGCGGTTCGCCATCTCGTCAGCTCGAACAACCAGCGGCTGTTCCGGACGGCGTGGAGCATCCTCAGGAACCGCGCCGAAGCGGAAGACGCGCTTCAGTCCGCCTACGCCAAGGCGCTGGGCGCGATAGCCGGGTTCGAAGGCCGATCGGCGCTGACGACGTGGTTGACTCGAATCACCATCAACGAGGCGCTCGCCAAGCGGCGGGCACAGGAGCGGCGGCTGAAGCATCTCCAAGCGGAGGGCGTACAAGTGCTCGAAACCTATCGCGAGCAACTCACCAAGGGCTCGCAGGCGCCAAACCCCGAAGCCGAGGCAGCGCGCGAGCAGCTTCGCTCGATCCTCGAGCGGGCCATCGGCGATCTTCCCGAAAATTTCCGCACGGTCTTCGTACTTCACGAGATCGAAGGGGTATCGGTCGAAGAAGCCGCCCAGGCGCTCGACATCCCTACCGGCACCGTGAAGACTCGGCTGATGCGCGCGCGGCGGAAGCTGCAACAGGCGCTGGCGCCGGAAGTTCGGACGGCCCTCTCGGGTACCTTTCCGTTCGCCGGAGCAGATTGTGCGGGCCTGACGGAACGCGTGATCGCGGACTTCCTGAAGCGGCAGTCGGAACAGCCGAAGCCCTAAACCAGAGAAAAACGGGCGAGGCGACGCGATGGATCGGCTTCATCCAGGTGAAGCTTCACGGTCTCTCCGATCGACATGCCATTCACCGGAATCCGGGTGATTACCGCCGGATCGGCGATCTGGATCCTCGCTCCGCGCTGATCGATGTCGGTGACGGTTCCATCAAATGTCTCGCCGACGCAGCCAGCGAGGACGACGGCTTCGGCAAGCTCCAGAACCGCAGCATCCACCTGGCCCGCTCTCGCATCCGCGCGGTTCATCACGTCGGGCAGCCGCTGGAAAGCTGCTGTGACTGCGTCCGGGACGGCGGCGCCGTTGGCGACCGCGACCGCGGCTTCGATGACGTAGCGATCGGCAAGCCGGCGAAGCGGCGCGGTCGCGTGGACGTAGGTCGCGCGCATCGCCGAATGCCAGGGCCGCTCGCCGGCGTGGAATGGGGCATAGGTAGCGTGGCTCCCGGCGCGGCGTATCGCGAGCATGAACGCGGCCTGCCTGGGATCGTTGGGATCGAGGTTTCGCTGGCGGTCTTCGAGGCTCATGTCCTTGGGCCAGTCGACGCCGAACGCCCGGGCGCTGTGGCGGAGGCGACGGATCGCCCAATCGTCCGGTTCCGGCATCACTCTAAATAGTCCGGTTCCGTGCCGGTACAGCATGTCCGCGACCGCGAGATTGGCTGCAAGGGAAAGCGACGCGTTCGCCTCTTCCGCAGGGCTGACTGGCCGAAATTCCAGCGCAAATGTGCCATCCCCCTGCTCGACGACCTGCTGTTGCGGTGGATCGACTCGCGAAGCTCCACGCGCTTGCTCAGCGGCCTGGATTCGGCGTGAAAGTTCGTCGAAGGCGGCAGGCAAATCCTCAGGCCTCACTGTCGCGTAGCCGAGCTTGGCGCGGCTTCGGACCATTGCGCGCTCCGCTCCGTCGAGCGTCGAGGCGCCATCGCCCGCCACCCGAACGATGAAGATGACCGCCGGCTTGGGCGCGTCGGGCAGCAAGCTCGCCGCGCCTTCGCACAGCACCGGCGGATAGAGGCTGATCTTCTCGTCCGGCATGTAGATGGTTTCGCCGCGCGCCCAGGCTTCGGTGTCGACCGGGCCGCCATCCGGGACGAACCAGGCAACGTCGGCAATCGCGTAGCGAAGAATAAGATCGCCGCCCGATTGCTCGATCCAGAATGCCTGGTCGAGGTCGGTCGAGCTTAGAGGATCGAGCGTGACGAACGGGACCGCGGTTCGGTCGATGCGATCGCCAAGCGGTTGTTTGGCCGCGGCCTCCGCAGCCGCTTCGAGGTCCGCCGAAAATGGACCGGGCAGCTGGAATTGCGTCCGAATTGCCGCGAGGCCCTCGCCCAGCGCCTGCGAGCGGTCGTAGAGCGCCTTCAAGATTTGACCATCGTCACCTGCGCGACGTCGATCGCGCCGCCTCGGAACCCGCCTTCGCAGTACATCAGATAATAGCGCCAGAGATCGTGGAACGGCTCGGCAAAGCCTTTGAGCGCTCCCTTGGCGACGGCCTCGTTATAGCGCTCGCGCCAGCGGTTCAGCGTTTCGGCATAGTCGAGCCGGAAGCCCTGCCGATCCTGCCATGAAAGGCCACGCTCGATCGCAAGGCCCGCGAACTGGGGCTCGTCGAGAAGACATCCGCCAGGGAAAATGTAGGTCTGGATGAAGTCGGCATTGCGTGCGTAGCGATCGAACAATTCGTGGCGAATGCTGATGAACTGCAGAGCGGCGCGACCACCCAACTTCAGATTGCGCGCGATGCTTTCGAGATAGGCGCCCCACCAGCGCTGGCCGACCGCCTCGACCATTTCGACTGAGGCTACAGCGTCGAACTGCTCAGCGGTGTCGCGATAATCCTGAAGCCGGATTTCGATCCGGGAGGACAGGCCCGCTTCGGCTATCTTGCGCTCGGCCCAGGCTTTCTGCTCGCTCGACAAGGTGAGGCCGACGACCTGCACTCCGCGCTTCGCCGCCTCTATCGCCAGCGTGCCCCAGCCGCAGCCGATCTCGAGCACGCGCTGTCCCGGCTTGAGATTGAGACGGTCCAGCAGGGTGTGAACCTTGTGGAGTTGGGCTGCCTCAAGACTGTCGATGCGTTTTTCGAAGCGCGCCGAGGAGTAGGTCATCGTCGGGTCGAGCCAGGCGGAATAGAAGTCGTTGCCGAGGTCGTAATGCGCGGCGATGTTCTGCCGCGCCTTGCCGGGCGCATTGTCGCGAAGCCGGTGCGCGAGCGCGTTGACCCAGCGGAACGGACCCTTGGCGCGGCCGATTTCGCCGAGTGAGGCAGCGTTGACGGAGAAGAGCTCGAAGATCGCGACGGGGTCGGGGCTCGACCATTCGCCCAGTGTCCACGCCTTGTACCAGCCGACCGAGCCGGAAGTCGCGAGGCGGACGAGCGCCATCCAGCTCTGCAGATGAACGACCGCGCGCGCTCCCTTTCCGTGGAAGCCGAGCCGGCGCTTCGAACCGTCGGGAAGGGTCGCCTCGATCCCGCCGACGCCGAGGCGGCTGTCGATCTGGTCGAGCACATGAGTGATGGCCGGAGCGCTGATGCGCGCAAAAAGGCCGCCGCCGGTCGCGAAGCGGCGGTCCGCGCGAACCAGATGCTCGCCGCGCGTACTCATGGGATGCGAGTTATGAATTCGCTCAGTGATTGTCGAGACGGATGAGGAAATTGGAGCTGGAAACGCGGCCAGATTCGAAGAAGCGCTGATCGGTCAAATAAGCCTTCCCTCCTTCCACATGGACCATCGGCATCCGCGACCAGAAGAGGAAGGCCCGGACGTGGCGGTCGTGCTTCTCAGCAGCCGCGAGGCGTGGGTCGTCGAGGCGCAGCGGCACGATCTCCGGATCGAGTGACGCGTGATTGAGGCCGTCAAGGAGGTTGTAGTCACCCGAGCCGCCGACGGCGTCGCCGCGCCAGATCATCTTGCGCTTCCAGAAGGTCAGCGGGACTTCGCCGGCGACGATCATTCGCGGCTGCGCGACCCGCTCGACCAGCGGACGGGTGAGCGCCACGGCGCGGGCGGAGATGGCGGCATTGAGCCCGATGTAGAGCAGCATCGCGGTGAAGCCCCATGCCGCGGGCCGCCGCCAATCCTTTCCCAGCCGCTCCGCGTGCCAGGACATTTCGAGCCCGAGAATCAGCATCACCCAGATCCACGGATCGACGATGAACAAAGTGTCGGCGTAGAACCAGCGGTGCGAGAATGGCTCGAGCACCCGAGTGCCATAGGTGTTCATCAGGTCGAGCAATGGATGGCTCAGGACCGCGAGAAAGCAGGCGAGAAGCAGTCCGCCAAGCTTCAAAGGCCCTTCTTTGCCAGGTCGCAACTTTTCCCACAGCCAAATGATTGCAACGGCTAAAAAAGGCATGGTGACGAGCCCGCCGATGCCATGCGTGAAGCCACGGTGGGCGGCGATCGGCTCGCAACCAATGGTTCCAGCGACGAAACTGTCGATGTCGGGCAGGTTCGCCGCGATGATCATCGCCGGCATCGCGCGCGGGCTCAGGCGCTTCAAACCCATGCGCCCCATGACGGCGGCGACGAGCGAGTGGGTGAGGTTGTCCAATTATTGTTTCACGCAAAGGCGCTAAGGCGCGAAGGGATGGTGACCGTTTGCGACACGCTTCACGCCATCTCTGAAGGTTTCACATCCAAAATTCATAAGCAGCCCCAGGGGCTGCTTCATCAATCGCAAGTATGTGAGCAGCTGCTTTGCATGGACAGGAGCATTTCGCTCGACCGATTTTACTTCAATGATGAGCACATTCTCGACCACCAGATCAGCTCGAAACGCATCCGCAAATGTCATTCCCCGAAATGCGATTGGCACTGCCCGCTGCTGCTCAACGAGCAGACCTCGCTGCCGCAGGGCGGCTGCGAGCACATTTTCATAAACCGATTCCAAGAGTCCCGGTCCGAGCTCCTTATGAATATGGAATCCACAGTCGACCGCGGCTGCGGCGAGATCCTCAATAGCGGGCACGGCACCACTTCGCGTCTTTGCGCCTTTGCGTGAAACCAATTTTTCTTTCGACGAAGCCGCTCAAATCTGGTGCGGCTCCTTTTCGACCATCCAGGTCTGGCC
>DASTAU010000180.1:0-2962 GCA_035712425.1 Sphingomicrobium sp. | reverse complement strand
GTGGGGACGATGCGCACCGCTTCGTTCTCGCCGAGATCGTGCGCGATCTTGAGCAGCCTAAGCTCGCTTTTCGGATCGAGCCCGTATCCCGACTTGATCTCGATCGTCGTGCAACCTCCGCTCATCAGCGCGTGCAGGCGTTCCCGGCTCTGTTCGAGTAGCTGCTCGTCGGACGCCGCTGCCGTCCGCTTCACCGTCGAAGCGATTCCTCCGCCGGCTTCGGCGATCTCCTCATAGCTTGCGCCGGCGCGGCGCATCGCATGCTCGTCCGCGCGCGTGCCGCCGAAAACAAGGTGCGTGTGGCAATCAATCAGCCCGGGCGTGACCCATGCGCCGCCAAGCGCGTCGACCTGCTTCGCGCGGAAACCGGCGAGTTCGGTGCGCTTGCCGACGCGGACGATCTTCCCGTCCGCGATCCCGATCGCGCCATTCTCGACGATGCCCAGCGGATTGCCCGGCGATTCCTCGAACGTCGCGATGTTGCAGTCGACGAGCAGCCGGTCCCACATGATTTGGCCTTAGCGGGGCAGCTTGCTACGGCAAAGCCATGAGCAGCTGGCCGAACCTTTCCGATCTGCTGGTGGATGGCGATGACGCGGTTCCCATCGGCTTGGTCGGAGCGCCGCTCGCGGCTGGATCGGTCACTCCCGGCGGATGCGATCAGGCGCCGGCGAAGCTGCGCGCGACGCTCAAGCGGATCGGCCGTTACGACCTCGAAATCGGCCGTTCGTTGTTTACTCCAATCCGCGACCGCGGCGACGTCAATCTTGGAATCCTGTCGATCGAGCAGGCGACCGATCCGATCCGTGAAGCGGTCGCCGCAAGCGTCGCCGATCATGCGCTGACCTTGCTGGCGGGTGGCAACAATGCGGTGACCCGACCTGCCGTGCTCGGTCTCGGAAAGCCGCTGGATAAGATCGGGCTGATCACCCTCGACGCGCATTTCGACATGCGCGACCTCGACGAGGGCCTTAGCAACGGCAACCCGGTCCGCGCGCTGATCGAGGACGGATTGCCGGGCAAGAATATCGCTCAGATCGGCCTCGCGAGCTTCGCCAATACCGAGAAGATGCACCGCGACGCGATCGCCGCGGGCAACCTCGTCATCGGAATGGGAGAAGTCCGAAGCGACGGGATCGAGAAAGCCGTCGAAAGGGTGCTCCAGCATATCGCGCTCACCGACGACATTGTCATCGACTGCGACATCGACGTCATCGACCGCGCCCAAATGCCAGGAGCGCCCGGTGCTCGGCCGGGTGGGATGGATGTTGTCGACTTCTTCTATGCGGTTCGGCGCCTTGTCAGCGATCATCGTGTGAGGGTGATCGACCTTACCGAATGGGACCCGCCCCTGGACCCGACCGATCTCAGCGCTTTGACCGCCGCCCGTTGGGTTGCGGAGTGCGTCGCGGGTTTCGAGGACCGCTAGACTTTCGTTTCGGCGCTTCCGGCGCGATCGTAATCCGCCCTGGCTCGATCTTGCGCACATATTCCCACGGGATTCGCCGGCCCTTGGTTTGCGCAGTCAACCGTTCGATGAAGCTGCCGGGGCCACACATCAGGGCCACAATCCGGCTCTTATCGCAATGGACTTCATGGACCCGGCCGAGCGTCTCGCCGTCGAGGGTGCAGATCTTCGAGTCGCGCAATTCCGACAGCCGCATCAGAGCGCACCCTTCTTCGGAATCCACGCGCGCGCACGATTTTCGACGGCGTGAAGCTTTGCCTGATCGGCGCTGCAGTTGAGTTGCACGACCGATCGGATTTGCTCGACCTTGTCGATGTTGATGCGGATCATGCGGTCGCCGGCGATCTTGCGGACGAACCAGTAGCACCAAGCGGGAAGCCGACCGCGATAAGCGCCCGGACCAACGAGCAGAGCAGCCAGCTTCATTTCCTTCCCGGCGGCGCCGATTAGCTCAACGTCGTCGACGATGCCGCAATAGCGACCCTCCTTGTCCTGGATCGGGAGGTCGAAGAGATCCGCGACGAGCTTGATCGGATCGGTCGGCCTCATGCCTGCCCTCCCGAGGTCAATATGTAGAGTGGAATGGCCGCGAGCGCGGCGATGGTGACGATGACGAAGAACAGCCAGCCGAGGCCATTCGCGAGCCAGCCGTTCACATATTGGCCCATGTAATTGCGGTCGCGAGCAAGGAGCATCAGCGGCAAATAGGTGAGCGGAAGAACCACGATCGAAAAGACGATCGCATATTCGACCAGGCTCATCACATCGACGTCGGTGAGGACGATGAGCAAGGCGAGCACCATGAACGCGATCCACGCGATGGTGAAGCGCGGGGCTTCCCACGGTTTCCGGTGCCGGCCCCACTCCCACCCGAAGAATTGCGAGACCGAATAAGCGTTGGCCATGCACGTTTCGATCGCGGCGCCGGCAATCGCGATCAGCATTCCCAGAAGAGCGACCAGCAGGCCCGCGCGCCCAAGCGGAATCGCAACCTCGAGCGCCGAACTGCCCGGGATCTGGGGGCCGACGTTGACCGGTCTGAACAACTGAGCCGAGATCGCCATGATCGTGATGGCGAGCAGCGATCCCAGTGCGAAGCCGACGGTGGTCGTCAGGCGGTTGTTCGGTAGGTCCTTGGGACTCCATTCTTCCTCGATCCCGCCCGAAGAATAGAAATAGGCCTCGTAGGGGAACAGGACGGCGCTCGTGATCGCGACGGCGAAATAGCCGAACTTCAGCAGTTCCTTCTCGCTGAGGCCGGAAGGGATTTGCGGGACGAAGCCGCCAAGTATCTGGTCCCAAGGCGGGTGAATCTTGACCAGCGCAACCGCGAATACGAGCATGAGCAGGCCGAGGAGGCCATAGGTCCGTTCGATCCATTTGAACGGAAGGACCCACATCGAAGCGCCGAGCGCGACGGTCCCGACGACCGCCATCAGGAGATATGGGAAACCCGTAAGGTAATGCAGGATGAGGCCGACGCCTCCGATCTCC
>DASTAU010000179.1:0-7109 GCA_035712425.1 Sphingomicrobium sp. | reverse complement strand
GCCCAGGATCAGCTGCGGCTCTCGGATGCATTCGAAATCGTCGCCGGGCTTCGCTTCGACAGCTTCAAGATCGACGTGAACGATTTGCGCCCCAATGGCGGCTCGTTCGACCGGCGCGACCAGCTGTGGTCGCCGCGGATCGGTTTCATCGCCAAGCCCGAGCGCAACCTGTCGCTCTATCTGAGCTACAGCCGGTCCTACCTCCCTCAGTCGGGCGACCAGTTCAGCAGCCTGACTGACGTCACCGACGGCCTGAAGCCGGAGCGGTTCGACAATTACGAAGCCGGAGCGAAGTGGGAGATCCTCGACGGACTTCTAGCGACGGCGGCAGTCTACCAGCTCGATCGTAGTAACACGCGCGCAACCGATCCGGCCGATCCGGCGCGCACTATTCTCACCGGCAAGCAACGCAGCCGCGGACTTGAGCTTGGGCTGGAGCGTAGCGTTACGGCACGGTGGCTGATCTCGGCCGGCTACACGCTCCAGAATGCCGAGATCGTAAGCTCGACTGCCAGCGCGCCCGCCGGTCGAAAGGTCCCTCTCGTTCCGCATCACAGCTTCTCGCTGTGGAACCGCTACGACGTGACGAAGGAGTTTGGGGCCGGCCTCGGGTTGATTGCCCGTTCGAAATCCTACGCGTCGATCAGCAATGCCGTGAAACTTCCGGGCTACACGCGGCTCGATGCCGCGCTGTTTTACCGGTTGCCGAGCGGACTCGAAGCGCAGCTCAACCTGCAGAACCTGCTCGGCGTCCACTATTTCCCGACCGCCAGCAACGACAACAATATCGCCCCGGGCGCACCGCGGACGGTGAAGGCGACGCTCGGTTATCGGTTCTAGCGCGCGAGTTGCTCGGCGCGTTTCTTGATCAGCTTGAGGTCGCGTTCGAAGAGGGCGCGGGCTTCGTGACGGGCGTCGGGGTCCGGCATCCTGAGGAGCGAACTTGGGTGGACGGTCACCCAACATTCGCTTCCGTCCTCAAGGACTAGCGGCTCGCCGCGAACCTTGCTGATCGTCACCGTCTTGCCGATGAGCGAGCGCGCCGCCGTAGCGCCAAGCGCTACCGTCACGGGCGGGCGGATCAGTTCGCGTTCGTGCGCGATCCACCAGCGACACGCTTCGATTTCTCCGGCGCCAGGCTTGTTGTGAATCCGCCTCTTGCCCTTTTGGATGAACTTGAAGTGCTTGACGGCATTGGTGACGTAGACCGTCGAGCGATTGATCCCCGCCTTCTCCAGCGCGGCATCGAACACCGCGCCTGCGGGTCCGACAAACGGGCGCCCGGCAATGTCCTCCTGGTCACCGGGCTGCTCGCCAACGAACATGATCGACGCGTCCAGCGGCCCTTCGCCGAAGACCGTTTGCGTGGCGAACTTGTACAGGTCGCAGCGCGTGCAATCGCGCGCGTCCTTCATCAGCGCTTCCCATGACGCGCGTAAATTGCCGCCCGGTTCGATCCGGCGCTCGGCCTCCAGGGCGTGCGTCAATCCGTCGGTCGCGATGTCGGGCATCAATAGTGAAACGATCCCCAACGCCTGATGTTGCCCCCCGGGATTGCGATCCTTACGGTTGCGCCATGAACAAGATCGCCCTGCGCTTCAGCGCCTCGCTCCTGCCGCTCTTCGCCATCGCCGCAGCGCCCGCGCCGGTCACGCCGATGACGCCCGACGTCGTCGAGTCCTACAATCCAATCCTTCCGCAGGCGGATTTCATCAAGCGCGAGGCGATGGTGCCGATGCGCGACGGCACCAAGCTCTACACCGTCATCTTCATGAAGAAGGGCACGACAAACGCGCCGATCCTGCTGTCGCGCACGCCCTATGACGCGAAGGGCAGCACCGCGCGGACGGCAAGCGAGTCCGTCGTCGACGTCCTGCCCATCATGTACAAGGAGTTCATCGACGACGGCTACATCATCGTCGAGCAGGATATCCGCGGCCTTCACCACAGCGAAGGCACGTTCGTCATGAACCGGCCGATCGTCGGACCGCTCAATAACACCGGTATCGACGAGAGCACCGACGCCTATGACGCGATCGACTGGCTGGTGAAGAACGTGCCGGATTCGAATGGGAAGGTGGGAACTATCGGCTCCTCCTACCTCGGCTTCCTGACGCTGGCTTCCGAGATCAATCCCCATCCGGCGTTGAAGGCCGCGGTTCCGCAAAGCCCGATGGTCGACGGCTGGCGCGGCGACGACTGGTTCCACAACGGCGCCTTCCGGGTCGGCGGGTTCGACTTCGCGGTGTCGCAGAGCACCGGCAAGGCCGATGCCGGCGCAAGCATTCCGGTCGGCACCGGCGACGATTACACCCGCTATCTCGAAGCGGGATCGATGGCCGACTATGCGGCCAAATATCAGATCGAGAATATCCCGTTCGTCCAGAAGCTGATGCAGAACCCGGCCTACACCGACTTCTGGTCATTGCAGGCGGTGGACAAGTGGATGGCGGCGAGGCCGCTGACGGTGCCGACGATGCTCGAGGTCGGGCAGTGGGACCAGGAGGACAGCTATGGCGCGCCCGCGGTCTACAAGGCGCTAAAGGACAAATATGAGGGGAGCGGGCTTCTTCACCTGGTGATAGGCCCGTGGCGGCATTCCGGCGCCAATCACTATGGCTATGAGCTCGGCGACCTGACCTTCAATGGCGACACGGCGCTTCAATGGCGCACCGAAGAGCTGAAGCCGTTCCTGGATCATTACCTCAAGGGCACGCCCGACCCACACACGCCGACGGTCTACACCTACGCGACGGGCATCAATAGGTGGGAAGCCAGCCCGCGCTGGCCGATGGGTACCCCTACCCCGGTCTATCTGACCGCTGGCAACGGCGTGAGCTTCGAGCGGCCGGCGGCGAGCGGACACAATGACTATGTCGCCGATCCGGCCAAGCCGGTGCCGTTCCTGCCGCGGCCCGTCGCCATGAACGATTCCGACCAGTGGCACAGCTGGCTCGTCCACGACCAGCGTTTCGTCGACGGGCGCACCGACGTCATGACCTACACCGGCGCGCCGCTGACGAAGGCGGTGCACATCATGGGCCCGCCACAGGTCGACCTGTTCGCGGCCACCAGCGGAACCGACAGCGACTGGGTGGTGAAGCTGATCGACGTCTATCCGAACGAAAATCCGGAAGAGCGCTCCCAAGGGGCGAAGCGCGACATGTCGGGCTTCGAACTTCCGATCGGGATCGAGATTTTCCGCGGCCGTTATGTCGACAGCTTTGCCCAGCCGCACGCGCTGACTCCGGGCAAGGTCACAGAGTATAAGTGGAACCTGCCCAACGTCGACCACGTGTTCCTGCCGGGCCACCGGATCATGGTTCAGGTGCAGTCGAGCCTGTTCCCCCTCTACGACCGCAACCCTCAGACCTACGTCCCGAACATCTTCTACGCGAAGGCGGGCGATTACCGGGCGGCGACGCAAAGCATCTTCACCGGCGGCAACAACGCCAGCGCGGTCTATCTTCCGATTGTGCCTAACTGAGCGCGGCGGCCTGATCTTCCGGCGTACCTCGCATGCGGTGGCCAATCACGACCTTGAAGATGATGAAGGCGACCAGGCCGAAGACGGCGCTCGCGACGTGGATCAGCCAGAAGGTCGTTGTGGGCAGGCTCGAGTAGAGTCCGCCGACATAGCCAACCACGGCGTTCGCGATGAAGAAGGACAGGTAATAGAGGCCGATCACGGTCGCGGTGATCTGCTTGGGCGAAATCTTCGAGAACAGCGCCAGGCTGATCGGCAGGACGTGCGCGAAGCCGATACTGTTCATGAACTCGAACATCATCGGCCAGAACAGGCTGATCTTGCCGCCGGCCGGCTGAGTCAGCGCCGCCATGAACAGGCACAGCCCACCGGCCACCGTGAACACGCTGCCAATGATCATCTTGGTGATTTCATCGGGCTCGCGGTGGTTGATGCTCCACCATTTCCAGAAAGCCGCGACGGCGACGAGCATCGCGAAGCTGACCGTCGCGTCGACGGTGATCAGCCAACTGCTCGTATTGTTCAGAAGCGTCAGGTCGAAATGCTGATCGCCCCAGGTCAGGTAGGCGTTGAAAATCTCCTGGTTGGTCAGGAGCGAGATCGCCAGCACCGGGATAAGGATGACGAGGTAGATCACGCACATCCAGTCGTCGCGCGTCAGCGGCTCGCGCAATTCCGGCTCCTCGGTTGGTGCGGCGAGTTCCTCTTTTGGCAAATAGCGTCGGCCGAGCATGTAGATGACGAGGCCGAGCACCATCACCACGCCGGCGCAGCCGAAGCCGTAGTGCCAGCCAAATCTTTCGCTTTGCCCGAGCGTGCCGGAAATCAGCGGCGCGACGATCACGCTGACGTTGATGAAGATGTAGAAGATTTGAAACGCCATTGCGCGGCGGAGGTCGTTGGGACCGTAAAGCGCCCCCACCTGCGTTGCGATGTTGCCCTTGAAGGCGCCGACGCCAAGCACGAGCGCCACTAGCGCGAAGATGAAAGCGGATTCGATCGCCATCAGGAAATGGCCGATCGCCATCAGGATTCCCCCGACGATCAGAGTCATGTCCCGGCCGAGCCATTTGTCGGCGATGATCCCGCCGAGGATCGGCGTCGCGTAAACCAGCGCGGTGTAGGTGCCGAAAATGGCCGAGGCGAGCGGCTGTCCAGAAATGCCGTGATAGAGGTGCGTCTGGACCCAGTTGAGCCCGACGACATTCTCCATCCGCCCGGGCTTCAGCAGGTAATTGACCATGTAGAGCACGAGCAAAGTCTGCATGGAGTAATAAGAGAAGCGCTCGCACGCCTCGGTGAAGCCGAGGAAACCGAGGCCCTTGGGATGGCCGAGAAAAGCGCGATCTTCGCGGGCGCCGACCTCATAGTCGGGCGCGGCGTCGGCAATCGTCATCGTTCAATCTCCTGGGTCATCGCTGCGGGCCTAAGTCCCTGCGTCTCGTGCGGTTCCAGAATGCGCTTCAGCAGCGGGCCGAACAGAAGCACCAGAATTCCCCCGGCTGCAGCGATTCCGGCGTGAAGCAGCCAGAAAGTGAGCGGCGTCATCTGCTCGTAGAACGTGCCGATCCAGCCGATCAGGTTGTTGGCGACGAACAGAGTGAGGAAAGCAATCCCCATCATCGTCGCATTGATCTTCGCCGGTGCGGCGCGTGAGACGAGTGCGAGCAGCGTCGGCCAATAATAGATGAACGCCACGCCCTGCAGCGCGCAGTAGATGAACGGCCAAAGCCACAAGACTTTGTGTGATCCGGCGGCGGCGATCGCGGCGACCAGCACGAGGTTGGCGGCGACGCAGATCCACGCCCCCTGCCCGATCTTGCCCAGTTCCGACGGCTCGCCACCGTGATTCCCTTGCCAGCGCCACAGTGCGAACAGCACTGGCACGCAGAGAATGCTGAAAAGCGGATCGATCGACTGGTACCAGGGGATCGGAATCGCGAACCCGCCCGCGTTCATGTTCACATGCTCCTGCAGCCAGACCGGGAGCACGTTCGCGAGCTGATAATAAGCGATGGACTGGAAAACCGCGATCACCATCACGGACGCGAGTGCCGCGACAATCTTCCAGTCGTCGCGAGTCATCGGCGCGGCAGCCAGAATCTTGCGCTCCACCTTCGCGGGGAGGTGGCGGTAACCGGAGAGATAGGTAACGAGGCCGCCGAGCATGAAGATCGCCGCCGTTCCGAACCCGAGGTGCCACCCGTAACGCTCGCCAAGGAAGCCGCAGACCAAGGGCCCGACCACCGCCCCAAAGTTGATCGCCGTGCTGAAGATCGCGAAGCCGCGGGTCCGTCGCGTTTCATCGTCTTTCGGATAGAGGCCGCCCACCTGGGCCGAGATATTGCCCTTGAGGAGGCCCGACCCAACCACCAGGAGGAGCAGCGCGAGCAGGAAGCTCTGGTCGAACGCCATCGCGATATGGCCGCCGGCCATGCTGAGAGCGCCGAGGACCACCGCGCTGCGCTGTCCGATCCACCGGTCGGCGACCCAGCCCCCAAGCACCGGCGTAAAATAGACGAAGCCTGAGTAAAGGCCGAAAATCTGCGAAGCGAGCGCCTGCGTCGAGACGGGTCCAAAGACGCCTTCGAGCGCATGCCGGAAGCTCGCGAACCCGGCCACATGCTCGATATGGCCCGGGAGCAGCAGCTGGTTGACCATATAGAGCACCAGAAGCGCGGTCATTCCGTAATAGGAAAACCGCTCCCACGCCTCGGTGAAAGCCAGGTAGGCGAGCCCCTTGGGATGACCCAAGAAGGTCCCGGCACTCGACTCAGCAGCCCGCGTTGCTTGTGTGGCGCTCAATCGGCAGCTCCCCCCATGTCACGTCGGCGTAACAAGCCGGGTGCTCGCCGGAAAGCCTGCTTTCGACCGACGGCTTATTGCGGAGGCGTTTGCTGGTCGGCGGTCTGCTTGCGCTCGCCCTTGGCTTCCTGGATCACCTTGATGAGGCAACCGGTGTAGCCGGCCGGGCCGACGGGCGAACAGCTGTTGATACCCGTTGCTCCGACGGTCTCCAGGTTCTTCGAGCGAACCGCCCAGGACTCCATCTGTTGCGGTGTTCCACTTGAGCGCATCTTGGGCGGAATACGGTAGCGCTCGGCTTCCGGACGGCGAGCGCAGACAACGACCTGGTCGTCGGTCGACCGCGGGCAGGGGTCATTCCCGTAGACGATGATCTCGGCGACGTTCGGCGCGGATTGCGCGAGTGCCGGAGCTGGAAGGGCGGCAATTCCGCCGGCAATGGCCAGCGCCGTCGCACTCATTGCAATGGTCAGGTTCTTCATAGCGTCCTTCCAACCGCTACAGCGGCCACGTTTCCTTCTGGTTCCTCAAATCCGCTTCGAAAGCCCGATCGCCACCCTGCAACCGGCACGGATCGCCGCAGTCAATATGGGGTAGCCGAGGGCCCCTGTCGCCCCCGCCTCGCGCGCCGTGTCACGGTGCTCAAGCTCGTCGGCGCGGAAGTCGGCGATATCAGTCGAAAGCTCGGGATCATCCTCGCCGAGATCTTCGAGCTGACGCGTGTAGTGCCGATCGATTTCAGTCTCGACGGCGTCGGTGCAAGCGAGCGCCGCTTTTTCGGACATCAGCGCGGTTGCTGCGCCAAGCGCGAAACCCG
>DASTAU010000178.1:0-2620 GCA_035712425.1 Sphingomicrobium sp. | reverse complement strand
GAAGGTCTTGGAAAGCACCGTCGCGCCAAAGTCGCGGCGGGCGATCACGAAGGCCGAGCGGAGGAAGCGCATCATTCAAGCCTTCTCCTGGCCCATCGCCGCGGCCGCCGCGCTTCCCGCGATCGCGACGAAGGCATCATGCAGGCCCGGACGCTCGATCGCCAATGTCTCGATACCGGCGCCGCCGTCGATCAGCGCCCTAAGCAACGGCTCGGGACCCGCGGCTGGAAGCTCGAACACCCATTCATCGCCTTCGCGGCGAGCGCCTGCCGGGATGGCCGACCGCCACGGGCCGTCGCTCGCGCGGGTGCGGAGGCGAACGATCGCACTCAGCTTCGCTCGGGCATCGTCGACGCGACCGTCGAACGCGATCTTCCCCTTGGCGACGATCGCGACGCTTTCGCACAGCCGCTCCGCGTGGGCGATAACGTGGGTCGAGAAGAGCACCGTGACCCCCGCGCGGGTCTCGCGGCGGATCAGCTCCTCGAGCCGCCCCTGGTTGATCGCGTCGAGGCCCGCGAACGGCTCGTCGAGGACGATGAGGCGCGGCTTGTGGATGATGGTGCCGAGCAACTGGACGGTCTGCGCCATGCCTTTCGAGAGGGTTCGGATCGGCTTCTTCGCCCAATCGCCGAGATTGTGCTCGGCAAGCAAGACGTCGGCACGGCGTCGCCCCTCGGCGAGCGGGAGGCCGCGCAGAGCGCCCATGAACGCGATCGCGTCGCGCGCATGCATGGCGGGATAAAGGCCGCGCTCCTCGGGCAAATAACCGACCTCCTGGGCGGCTTCGAGCGGACGCTCGTGGCCGAGAACTCGTCGCGTGCCGCTAGATGGGTCGATGATGCCGATGAGCATCCGAAGGATCGTCGTTTTGCCGGCGCCGTTCGGGCCAAGAAGTCCGTAAATCGAGCCGGGCGGGACGGCGAGGCTAACTCCGTCGACGGCGCGCGTCCCGTCGAAATCCTTGACCAGATCTATGGCCTCGACGGCGAGCGCGTTTGAAGCGGCGGAATGCGAAACCTGCTGGAGCACTGAAATTCCTACGAAAATTTCTGCCGCCGGTGTAGAGCGCGGTCGTGGATAGGGCGCAAAGGCTTGAGGAAGCAATAAGGGCGAAAGCGGCGGAGCTCGGCTTCGTGGCGTGCGGTTTCGCGCGCGCTGACGCCGCGGATGCGGCCGGCTTGGAGATCAAGCGCTGGCTCGAGGCGGGGCATCACGGGACCATGGGCTGGATGGAGTCTCGGATGCACCACCGCGTGTCGCCGCTCGCCCTTTGGCCCGAGGCGAAGTCTGCGATTGCTTTGGGGATGAGCTACGCGCCGACGACGAATCCGCTGGCCCTTGCCGAGCGGCAGGAGCTGGGGCGCATCTCGGTCTATGCCCAGGGCGGCGACTATCACAAGACGGTCAAGAAGGCGCTGAAGGCGCTCGGCCGCTGGCTGGCCGAGGAAGCGGGGTGCGAGCTCAAGGTCTTCGTCGACACCGCGCCGGTGATGGAAAAGCCGCTGGCCCAGGCGGCTGGCATCGGCTGGCAGGGCAAGCATACCAATCTCGTCAGCCGGGAACATGGCAGCTGGATGTTCCTCGGCGTGATCCTGACGAGCCTGGACCTTGAGCCGGACACGCCCGCTGACCACGGCCAGCATTGCGGGAGCTGCTCGCGCTGCCTCGACGCCTGTCCGACGCAGGCGTTCGTCGGCCCGCACCGGATCGATGCGCGCCGGTGCATATCCTACCTGACGATCGAGCATGACGGCGCGATTCCGGAGAAATTCCGGCGCGCGATGGGCAACCGTATCTACGGCTGCGACGATTGCCTCGCGGTATGTCCCTGGAACAGCTTTGCGGATGCTGCTGCAGCCAACCGCGCCTTCCTTCCGCGGGTGGAGCTGGCCGCGCCGAGACTCGCCGACCTGCTGGCGCTCGACGATGCCGCTTTTCGCGAAATGTTCTCTGGATCGCCGATCAAGCGCATCGGGATAAAACGGATGATCCGCAATTGCCTGATCGCCGCCGGTAACAGCGGGGATGCAGCGCTGACGCCGTCAATCGAACGACATGCCTGCGACTCGGACCCGGTGATCGCCGAAGCGGCGCGCTGGGCGCTGGACCAACTCCTCCCTGTCGGCGAAGCCGATGGGGAGGTGGCAGTCGCGCGAAGCGGGACTGACGGAGGGGCCTCTCCACCATCAGCCTACGCCTCCGGCTCCGGCTGACGGTCCCCCTCCCCATCCCCGCTGTCGCGGGGACAGGGAGGATTAGCTGGCGAGGCCGAGGGCGGAGATGCAGGCCGCCTGATCGGTGTCGGCGCCCGACGGCGTCCGGGTGTTCACATAGGTCACGCGAAGGACGCCATTCTGGCCGGGGTAGAGATAGGCGTCGAGCACACAGAAGCTGCTCCGGAACTGGAGCTTCATGCTTCGTCCTTCCGGAACCTGCAGCGCGGGATTGCCGAAATAGCCGACGAGGTCGCGCTGGGTCATTCCCGTGAGGCGCGTAGTCTGGCGCTGGACCGGTTGGGCCTCCTGAGGCTGCTCGGGAGTGACGGGCTGCGGCTGCTCGGGAGCGGTGGCGCAGCCGGCGAGGAACACGGTGGTGGCGAGGATTAAGCGACGCATGG
>DASTAU010000177.1:0-7491 GCA_035712425.1 Sphingomicrobium sp. | reverse complement strand
ATCGCGGCGACTATCGAACCGCGGCGCTCGGCGACATGCCGGTCATCGTCGTTCGCGAGGACGATGCGACGATCCGCGCCTTCGAGAACCGTTGCTCGCATCGCGGCGCGCTGCTCGCCTTCGATGATGGCGGCACTGTCGGGGACTTCACCTGCGTCTATCACAATTGGCGCTACGACCTTTGCGGCGATTTGACGAGCATCGCCTTCCGCAATGGCCTGCAGGGCAAGGGCGGCATGCCGAAGGATTTCGCGATCGGCGAGCGCGGCCCGCGCAAGCTTCGCGTCGAATCGGTTTGCGGCCTCGTCTTCGGCACCTTGTCGCAAGCGGCGCCGCCGCTTCGGGAGTTTCTCGGCGAGGAGGTCATCGCACGGATCGCCCGCGTCTGCCGTGCGCCGATGGAGATCATCGGCCGGTTCAAGCAGACGCTGCCCAACAACTGGAAGCTCTTCATGGAGAACACGCGCGACTCCTATCACGCGAGCCTTCTTCATGTTTTCTTCACGACGTTCCGTCTCAACCGGTTGTCGCAACGCGGCGGCCTGCTGGTCAGCAAGACCGGGGCCCATTCCGTCAGCTGGTCGGCGCTCGATAAAGTTCCGAGCGCGAGCGCCGAGTACAACGCCGAGCGGCTGCGCGCCGACAAGAATGATTTCCTTCTGGCGGACCCCTCGTTGATCGAGGGCTTCGATGAATTCGGCGATGGCGTCACGCTGCAAGTCGTCTCGATGTTCCCGGGCTGCGCCTTCGCGCAGGTGCAGAACACGATTGCCGTGCGCCGGATCGTGCCCAAGGGCGTCGACCAGACCGAGGTCTATTGGACCTATCTCGGCTTCCGCGACGACACGCGCGAGCAACGGCGTATCCGGCTGAAGCAATCGAATCTGATCGGGCCGGCGGGCCTCGTTTCGCTGGAGGACGGAATTATCGGAAACTTCGTCCAGCGGGGGATCGCGGGGGCGGCGGCGTTCGACACGATCGTCGAGATGGGGGGCGATGCCGTGGAGAGCACCGACACGCGGGCCTCGGAGGCGTCGATCCGCGGCTTCTGGAAAATCTATCGGCGCCTCATGGGGATTTGAGATGGAGCGCCGCATCGATCTGGCCGCCATCGCGAAGCTGAACCACGATTATGCGCGCAGCATCGACGAGGACGATCTCGAGCGATGGCCGAGCTTTTTCGCGGAAACCTGCCTTTATCGCATAACGACGGCGGACAACCATGCGCGCGGATTCGAGGCCGGCCTCATCTACGCCGATACGCGGGCGATGCTCGAAGACCGGGTGAAGTCGCTGCGCATCGCGAACATCTACGAGAGGCACCGCTACCGGCACATTCTCGGCATGCCCGTGCTCGGAGAGGTATCGGGCTCCGGCACTTGCTGCGAGACGTCCTTCGTCGTCATCCGTATCATGCGCGATGGCACGCTCACGGTCTTCGCGACGGGAAAATATCTGGATCGGGTGACGGTGGAGGACTCGGAACGCCTCGTCTTCTCCGAGCGGATCGTGGTGTGCGACAACGCCAATATCGATGCGATGCTCGCTCTCCCGCTCTGAGGATGCGGCCGCCCGCTATTCCGACATTGCCGGGCTGTCGGGCGCCTCGGCTTCGGCCGTTAGGACCGCATCGCGCAGCGCCTCGGCCCCGCGCATCATGTGATCGGTCAGAAGATTGATCGCGGCGGCGGAGTCGCGCTCGATCACCGCGTCCATGATCGCCCGGTGTTCGGTGTTGGTGTCGCGATGCATTCCCTGCTTGGCGCGGGCGAGATGGCGGTAGCGGCCGGCGAGGTCGAAGAGGACATCCGCGAAAGCGCAAAGCCAGCGCGATGCGCATCCGCTGATAATCGCGGCATGGAACTCGCGATGGCGGCGTTCCATCTCGAGATAGGTGCCGGGGTTTTCCTTCAACTCCTTCCGTGCCCTCATCAAGCGATGGAAGGCGAGAACGATGTCTTCTTCCCACTTCGCGTCGCCGCGGAGGATCGCCTCGCGCACGGCGATTTCGTTGACGAGGCAGCGCGTGCGCGCAAGCTCCTGAAGCTCGTCGACGCTCACGGTGCGCACGCGAAAGCCGCGTTGCTCATGCAGCGAGACCAGCCCTTCGGCATAGAGCCGGTTCAAGGCTTCGCGGATCGGGCTGCTTCCCGCGCCATAGCGGTCGCACATGCTCTCGATTTTGAGCTTCGCGCCCGGTGCCAAGATACCGGTGACGATGTCGTGTCTCAGCGATTCATAAGCGGCAAGCGTGCGCGTGGCCGGCGCCACGGGCGATGACGGATCGGACGGCAGCCTCGCCTGGTTTTCCTCTCCAATCATTGCGGCATCCTTCGACTTCAACGCGTCAGGGGCATTTGCCCAACTCGGCCTTTGCTGTTCCAAATCCGAGCCGTGCCCGGCATCGGCTTTTCTCGCGAAAAAGTCGAGCGCAAAATTTTCTCGATGGGACGGGCAAAA
Organism: Sphingomicrobium sp.; assembly: GCA_035712425.1. Taxonomy (GTDB): domain Bacteria; phylum Pseudomonadota; class Alphaproteobacteria; order Sphingomonadales; family Sphingomonadaceae; genus Sphingomicrobium. Next base: position 5,031 of record DASTAU010000177.1, on the reverse strand, counting down.
TTCTCTTGACGATCCATTTTCATGGCAACTAGAACCATAATATCGATATTTTGGCAAGCCTAGCGCTTGCCGAGCGATTCCGATCGGTGGGCCGTCAGAGCCAAAAAAACCAGCCACCGTCGAAATGCTCGGTCTTTGTACGGGAGGGAATCGAGGCAGCTATCGCGTTCGAGACCGCGGATGATCTTCGCCGACCGTCGTCGCGGTCCCGGTGAGTCGAACGCTTCATCCAAGGGACCTCAATCGCTTTCACAGCGCAGGCATACCACGCCGGCGCAGGCGAGCGGCCGGGTCCTCACTTTCGCATGCAAGAGCACGCTATCGCCCGGACGATCCGGGATTAGGAGAGCAGTCGATGAAGTTCAGCTACTTTCATCTCATGCCTTGGACCGACGTCACGGAGGCCGGGCAGGATTGGCCGGTTCCGAATTTCCAGTTCGATCCCAAGAAGGGCACCGAGCTCTACCGCACCTACATCGACAGCATGGCTTATGCCGAGGAGTGCGGCTTCGATTGGGTCGGCTGCAACGAGCATCATTTCAGCCCCTACGGGCTGATGTCGAACCCCAATCTCATCGCGGCCTCGCTCATTCAGAAGACGAAGCGCATCAAGATCGCGGTCTTGGGATGTCTCGTGCCGCTCCTCAACCCGATCCGCGTGGCCGAGGAATTCGCCATGCTCGACGTGATCAGCGGCGGCCGCCTGATCGCCGGCTTCATGCGCGGCATCCCGCACGAATACGTCGCCTACAACGTGCCGCCGAGCGAATCCTTCGGCCGAATGCTCGAAGCCTCCGAGCTGATCCGCAAAGCGTGGAGCCAGCCTCAGCCCTTCGGCTGGGAGGGAAAATACTATCAGTTCCGCGCCGTCTCGATCTGGCCGCGGCCGGTGCAGCAGCCCGGGCCGCGCGTGCTCATGTCCGGCAGCACGCCGGAATCGGCCCGCTTTGCCGCGCAAAACCACGCCAAGCTGGGGATCGTCCGCCTCACCGACCTCGAGAGCGTGCGCGACTGCATCAAGGAGTACAAGGCGGCCGCGGAGGAAGCGGGCTGGACGCCCGAGCCCGACGACATCCTGATCGGACAGTACACCTCGATCGCCGAGACCGAGGCCGAAGCGAAGAAGAATCTCGAGGGCGGCATCGACTACTTCCTCAACGTGCTGAATGGCGGCATCCGCACCGCGGCGCAGCTCGTGCTGCAGAAGACCCGCTACTACACCAAGCCGACCGCGATCGAGCGCACGGCGCAGCGTGTTGCCGTGCTGAAGGGCATGTCGATCGAGGAGCGGGTCGACAAGGGCCTGGTGCTGTGCGGGACGCCGGACCAGGTCGTCAAGCAGATCAAGAATCTTCACCGTGAGCTCGGCATGGGCGTCATCAACGTGGTGATGAAGGTCGGCAACGTGCCCAATGACGCCATTCACCGCGGCATGACCCTCTTCAAGAACCATGTCGTCGAGCATGTGCGGGATTTGTGAGCGGGCGCCGGGCATCCGCGCAGAATCGTAAGGGAGCGTCAAAGATGGAATTCGAGGAACGTGAGGTCCGCCTGCCCCGGGGCAAGCTTCGCTATCATCAAGGCGGTCGCGGGGCGCCGCTGCTCTATTTCCACAGCGCCGGCGGCTTCCGTGCCAGCGCGGCGCTCAAGACGCTGATGGAGACGCGCACCGTCTACATGCCGATCGTGCCGGGCTTCGATGGCACCGAGCTCGCCGACGGGATCAAAAGCTGCGCGGATCTGGCCGAGCTTTTCGCCGCCTTCGTCGACAGCGTGATCAAGGATCCATGCGATGTGATGGGTCATTCCTTCGGCGGCCGCATTGCCATCTGGTTCGCGGCCCGCTACCCCGAAAAAGTGCGCCTGCTCGTGCTCGAAGCGCCGTCGGGCTTCCGGCCGGCCGGCTCTCCGCCGCCGCGGCGCGATCAGGCGGCGATGTTCGCGCATCCGGAGAACCTGCCGGCAAGCGAGAAATCGGCCGAGGCCACTGCGCAGAACCGCAAGATGGCCGAGCGCTATCACCAGGCCTCCGATATGGACGAGGAGCTTGTCGGACAGCTCGGCAAGATCAAGGCCGTGACGCTCATCCTGCACGGGACGAAGGATGGGATGATCCCCGAGGCCAGCGCGAATTTCATCAAAAGCCGCATTCCCATCTCGCATCTGGTCTTCGTCTACGACGCGGCGCACGCGATCGAGGTCGACCAGCCCGCGCTCTTCGCTTCGCTCACCGGCGATTTTTTGACGCGCGGCCAGGGATTCCTCGTCAATCCCGGAAGCGACAAAATGGAAGCCATGCCGGCGTGATGGGATTGCCGCAGGCGCAGTCCGGAGCGAACGATAGGAATCCGCCGGGACGTCGCCGCGGCTCTCGCCTATCGTGAGGGAGAAAGCATAAGCTGGGGCGGGCCTGAACACCGAGATTGGGCGGCGCCGATGCAGCGCCGCCAGCTTGGTCGGTCATGCGGCCCCTCGGGCGGAGGTGTGACGGGAGGATGCTTTGAACGACTATGACCCGGCAGCGCTTTTGGAGATCAAAAGCGTGCGCTCGTCGTTCCGCTTTCGCGGCGCGGTCACGCAGGCTCTGAACGGCGTCACCGTCGACATCGCGGCGGGCGAATTTTTTGTCCTTCTGGGTCCGAGCGGCTGCGGCAAGACGACGATGCTGCGCGCCATTGCAGGACTCCAGAAGCCGGATAGCGGCTTCATCCGCATCGGCGAGCAGGTCGTGTTCTCGGCGCAGGATCGCCTCTTCGTTCCGCCGGAGCGGCGGCCGATCGCGATGGTTTTCCAGTCATACGCGGTCTGGCCGCATATGAACGTCTTCGAGAACATCGCCTTCCCGTTGCGCGAAGGCGTGCATCGGCTGGGCCGCGCGGAGATCGAGCTGCGCGTCGCCGAGGTTCTCGGCATGTTGGGCCTCGCCAGCGTCGCCGAGCGTCCGGTGACGATGCTGAGCGGCGGCCAGCAGCAGCGCGTTGCGTTGGCGCGCGCCCTCGCGCTCCGGCCCAAGGTCCTGCTGATGGACGAGCCGCTGAGCAACCTCGACTACAATTTCCAGATCCGGCTGCGCACCGAGCTGCGCGAGCTGATGCGCCGCCTGCGCCTCACGACCATCTACGTGACCCACAACCAAAGCGAAGCGATCGAGATGGGCGATCGCATTGCGGTCATGGAGGCGGGCAATCTCGTTCAGGTCGGCGATGCCAGGGAGATCTATCATTTTCCCCATGACGAGTTCGTCGCGCGCTTCATCGGCGACATGAACCTCGTTCCGGCCGTGGTCGAGACGACCGAGCGCGGCATGGCGACGCTGCGCACCGAAGCGGGGCCATTTCTCGCGCGGGTTCCGAAGATCGAGGCACGCCAAGGTGCTTCCTACCTGCTCGGCATTCGGCCGGAAGACGTCGTGCTGGTCGATCCTGCGCGCGAATCCGGCACCAATCTGCTGCATGGAACGGTCGCCCACTCGCGCTTTTCGGGCGAGGCGATCCACTGCACCGTCCGCGCGGGAGGCCTCGCGCTCGATTTGAAGCTGCGCCGCGGCGCCGATGTCGAGACGGGCGCCACGGTGACGCTGCGCCTGCCGCCGGAGTTCTGCATCGCGGTCGAGAGCAAGGCGGAAGCTGCGGCCGCCATTGCCCGGCGCGAAGGCGCGCGCGATGCGGGCCGCGTGCCGACCAGCGCGAGCGGCTTCGTCGCGCGACCCGCCAAAGGAGGCGCGGTGTGAGGGATTACCGCGTTCTCCTCGTCTACGGCCTTGCTGCGATCGGACTATTGATGGTCGCCGTCTCGCTCGCCGGCAACATTCTCGGCAGCGTGAGCACTGGCAGCGACATCACGAAGCTCACCCTCATGAATTACGGGAAGCTCTTTGCGGATCCCAAGCTCCTTTACGTGTGCGGGCAGACCTTCCTGCTCGGCGCCGGGAGCGTGACCGTGATGATGTGCTTCGCGCTGCCCTTTGCCTGGCTTCTCGGCCGGACGGATTTCCCCTGGAAGACGGCGCTCTTCACGCTACTGACCGCAGAGCTCGCCGTTCCCGGCTTCATCACGGCGATGGCCTATGTATGGCTGTTCAATCCGTCCTCGGGCCTTGTCAACAAGCTGCTCGGCACCTCGGGCATCGGCTCGGCGACGTTCAATGTCTATTCGCTTGGCTGGATTTGCTTTCTTCAGGGAATCGTTCTGGTTCCGGCCTCCGTGTTCATGATGCTGCCCGCCTTCCGCAACATGGACACCTCGCTCGAAGAAGCGGCCTGGGTCAGCGGCGTGCCGAAGCGGCGGGCGGTCCGAGGCGTCACGCTGCCGCTCCTCGCGCCGACCATCATCGCCGCGATGATGTTCTTCTTCGTGATCGCGATCGAGATTTTCGACTTCGTCGGCTTGATCGGCATGCCCGGCGGCGTTCAGGTCCTCGTGCTCTGGATCTACGATGCGACGCATCCCGTCGTCGGCACGCCCGATTTCGGCGCGGCGGGTGCGACCGGCTTCATCCTGTTTCTGATCTGCGGCGCGGCCATCGCGCTTTATATCCGCTTCTTGCGGCGGGCGCGGCGCTATGCCGTGCTCGGCGGCAAGAGCCGGAGCGCGCTGCCGCTGTCGCTCGGCCGCTGGAAGTGGCTCGCGGTGGGCTATACCTGTCTCTGGTGCGGCTTCGCCTTCCTCGTCCCGTTCGTCTGCCTGATTTGGGTCGCGCTAGTCCCGTTTCTCCAGACCTTTTCGATCCAGGCGTTGCACACCGTCAACCTCAACGGCTTCGCCGACGGTCTCTCCTATATCGGCGAGCCGTTGCGCAACACGGTCGTGCTGATGGTCGGCGCCATCATCCTCTCGATCGTGTGGAGCGTCTCGATCTCGTGGATGGTCACGCGCGGGCAGAGCAGTGCCTTCAAATGGCTCGACGGGCTGGTCTTCCTCGCCCCGGCGGTTCCGACCATGGTCTCGGCGATCGCGTTCGAATATTTCGGTATCGCGATCTATCGCTGGGTCCCGCTCTACGGCTCGATCTGGCTGATCTCGATCGCGATG
>DASTAU010000176.1:0-7211 GCA_035712425.1 Sphingomicrobium sp. | reverse complement strand
GCCGGTCCCTTCGCCGCCCATCGTGTTGGACAACAGCATCGTGTTGAGCGTCGTCACCGCAAGGAATGCGAACCGTCCCGAAATCCGGTTGCTGGTCGGCAGCAGCAACTCCGTCTCCGTCGCGGGCGGCGGAAGGAAGCTCGCCTTCAGCTTCAGCACCAGCTGCGCGAAATAAGCGACGAAGGTGAGCCCATGGCTGACGCTGTTGGGAAGGCCGAGCGGATAGATCTTGTGCCGGCAATAAAGCATCGTCTCGGCAAGGCCCGCCCCGCCGAGGAACATTCCGATCACCGGCCGGTCCTCGGCGCCGGCGCGGCGAAGCGCGATCAATTCCCGCGGCACGGTATAGGCTTCGAGATCGTCGGTCCGCGCGAGCGCGATCAACCGTTCGAGCGTCTCGATCGGATCGCCTTTCGCGCCGAGGTCGAGCGCGATGAGGTTGGTCTTGCCGCTTGGAAGCACCGCGACGGGGGGCGGCTTCTCTCCGAAATGGCCGCCATTGTAGAGCTCGGTGAGCGCGGCCTGCACGGTTCCGTCGCCACCGTTCAGGACGAGCACCTCCGGCCGGATTCGCGCGATGACTCGCATCGCCTCGCCGATCTGGCTCGCTTCTTCGACCTCGTAATGGAAGACGTCGGGGTGGCTGTCGCAATATTCGCGGATTCGCGGCAGCTGAGCGATGTTGCCCGTCGATTTCGGGTTGGACAGCAGAGCGATGCGCGTCCGCTTGTACCATGACGCGCAAGCCTGCTGCCACAGGTCGCCCTGCGGCTCGGCAGCCTCAGTCACTGGCGTCACTTTCGACATGAATTCACCGGCCGGTCCGCTATAGGGGCATTCGACAAACGGGCGGTCCCGGACCGGGCACACCCGCGCGTTATGCTATGTGGGCTGCCTTTGCGGCCAAATGATGGTGCTGGGACGACCAATTTGCCCGCGAAGCTGACCAACCTCGGCCTGATTGACCGCTATCTCGCGAAATCGATCGCGGTTCCGCTGATCGGTTCGCTGATCCTCGCGGCGATGCTCCTCATCCTCGACAAGATGCTGAGGCTTTTCCAGTACGTCGTCGACGCGGGTGGGCCGGTCAGCGTCGTCTGGCGAATGCTCGCGAACCTGCTTCCGGAATATCTGTCGCTCGGCATCCCCATCGGGCTGATGCTCGGAATCCTGCTCGCTTTCCGCAAGTTCGCCTTGTCGTCAGAGCTGGACGCGCTTCGCGGGATCGGGGTCGGTTACGGACGCCTTCTTCGCGTCCCCTATTTTTATGCAGTGCCGCTCGCGATCATCAACCTGCTGATCGTCGGCTACCTCCAGCCCTACACCGAGTACCGCTACGAAAACCTGCGCTTCGATTTGAAGTCGGGCGCTCTCGGCGCTGCCATCAAGGTCGGCGAGTTCAACCAGCTCGGCAAGCGCCTGACGCTGAGGATCGATCGGAGCGAGAACAAGGGGACCGAGCTCCACGGAATTTTCGTCGAAAGCGACGACGGCAAGGGCATGCGCGTTGCAGCGACCGCTCAGCACGGCCGCTTCCTCGCTACCGACGATCCGGATACCATCCTGTTCCGGCTGGTCCAGGGGCGACTGGTCCAACAGTCGACGAAGTTCCGGGCGCCGCGAACGCTCGCGTTCGAGACCTACGACCTTCCCGTGAGCCTTCCTGTCATCGACCAGTTCCGGCGTCGTGGCGGAAGCGAATCCAATGAGCTTTACCTCCATGAGCTGTGGCGCATGGGCTACGGCGGCGGAGCGGCGAACATGCATGACCGGCTCGAGGCGCAATCAAACCTCAATTTCCGTCTGGTCGAGGTGATCATGATGTTCATGCTTCCACTGCTTGCGGTCTCGCTCGCGGTGCCGCCCAAGCGAAGCTCGTCGGGCCTGGGCATCTTCATCTCGATCCTGATCGTGGTCGCCTATCACAAGGTGAACCAGTACGGGCAGCAGATGGCGGCGCACGGCAAGGTCAATGCGATTGTCGCTTTGTGGGTGCCACTCGTGCTGCTGTCGGCGCTGATTTACTGGATGTACCACGTTCTCGCGCATCGCCCTGGCGGGCAGCCGATCGGAGCGCTCGAGCGCTTCTTCGCCAAGGCCGCCCGGGCGGCGCGCGGAATGCTTCCGAAATATCGCGGAGCGCCGGCCGAGGCATGATCAACCTCAGCTTTTTCCCTTCGCGGCACCTCGCCTGGTACATGGTGCGGCTGTTCCTCACGCGCACATTCGCGGTCCTCTTCGTGCTCGTCCTCGTGCTCGAAACGCTCGACCTCCTCGGCGAGGCGGGAAAGATCCTGGCCGTTGCCGGAAACGGCGACGCCGCGCTTTGGCATTACGTCGTTCTTCGCATTCCAGTCCTGATCTCTCGCTTCCTTCCATTCTGCGTGCTGCTCGGGACCCTGATCGCGTTCGTCGGCCTCAACCAGAACAGCGAGGTGGTGGCGATGAAGGCCGCCGGCCTCTCGGCGCACCAGATCCTGGCGCCCCTCGTCGTCGCCAGTATCGGAATCGCCGCCGCGCTGTTCGCGTTCAACGAGGGAGTCGTCGTCAACAGCGCGCGGCATGTGAACGCCTGGTCGGACAATGACTACAAACCGATTCCGCCGGCGAGCGGAATCCTGAGCAATGTGTGGCTCCTGCAAGGCGACGACCTCATCCGCGCCGGAATCGTGACCGGGCGCGGGAGGGGAATGACGCTTCATGACGTCAGCCTCTACGATCGCACCGGCGGCGTTCTTCAGCGCGTCATCAACGCCGATCGAGCGACTCCGTCCGGTGGAACCTGGCTGCTTCAGAATGTGCAGGTCTACGACGCCAACATGAACGTGGTCCGTCGCGAGCCGCAGATGATGGCGCTCGACGGAGTGAAGCCCGACCAGCTGACGCTCGCCAAGGTCGATCCCACCGAGCTCGATTACTGGACCTTGAAGACTCGCATCGCCGAGCTCGAAGCCGCCGGTCGTCCGACGGACGAAGCCCGCGCGGGACTGGCGCACAAATTGTCGGGACCCCTCTCGACCTTGCTGATGCCGCTGCTCGCCGCGATCGCGGCATTTGGCCTTGCCAGATCGGGCCAGTTGCTCGTTCGCGCTGTGCTCGGAATGGCGCTCGGCTTCGCTTATTTTGTCGCCGACAATTTCAGCCTCGCGATGGGCAATGCCGGCGCCTATCCGCCGTTGATCGCCGCCTGGGCGCCCTTCATTCTGTTTCTTCTGATTGGCGAAGCGGTGCTTGTCAGAACCGAGGAGTAACGGTCTCGCCTGAAACCGAACCGCTTGGGCGAACGTTCGTGGCGGCGAGGGCTCAATGACGATCGATTGGTTTGACAGCTTTTTCCAGGCTGGTTTCGAGTGCTCTTCGCACCGGCGCCGAGACGGCGTTCGCCTCGACCTTATCCGGGCGACGTCGCACGACAAGCATGCGCTCGGCGACTACCGCCTGTGCCGGAAGCTTGGCTTCCGGACGCTTCGCGACGGCTTGCGCTGGCACCTCATCGGGAAGACTCCCGGCAAATATGATTGGTCTAGCTGGCGTCCGATGCTCGAGGCGGCGGAGGAAGCTGGCGTGCAGGTCATCTGGGACCTGTTCCACTATGGCTCGCCCGATTGCGTCGACCAATCCGCGAACGACTTCGCGGACCGCTTCGCCGATTTCGCTCTAGCGGCGATCGAGCTTCAGCAATCGATCAGCGATCGCCCGCCGGTCCTTTGCCCGATGAACGAGATCAACTTTTTGTCATGGGCGGTCGACGACGGTTATTTCCCTCATGTCGGCCCTGAGCAGCGCGGCTGGTTCAAGCGGCAGCTGGTCACGGCCGCCATCTCCGCTGCGCGGGCGATCAAGCGCGAATGGCCCAAATCGACGATCGTCTGGGCGGAGCCCTTGATCCACATCGCTCCGCACGACCGCCGCCGTCAGACCATCCGCGGCGCGCGGAGCAACCTCGAGGGCATGTACGAAGCCTACGACTGGATCACCGGACGGGCGGAACCCGAACTCGGGGGCGATCCCTCGCTGGTCGATGTCGTCGGATGGAATTTCTACCCGCACAACCAATGGTATTGGAACGGCCCGACCATCCCGATGGGTCACCACGAATACCGCCCGCTCGCCGACATGCTGCTCGAAATGGCGGAACGCTACCGGAAGCCGGTCTTCATTTCAGAAACCGGGGCCGAAGGATCGGGCAAGCCCTCCTGGCTTCACTATGTCTGCAACGAGGTGCGTGAAGCGATGAGCCGCGGCGCCGACGTGCGCGGAATCTGCTGGTACCCCATCACAGCCTATCCCGGCTGGGACAATTCCCGCCACGCGGACACCGGACTGTTCTCGACCATCGTCGCCAACGGACATCGCCATGTCGACGAGCGCCTGCTCACCGAGTTCGAATTGCAGCGCGACGCGTTCGATTCAAGCTTGCCGAAGCGGCGCACCGCGGCCTTTAGGTAACCGGCGCTGCCTGCTCATCGTCAGACGGCGTTCCGACATGGGGCCAGCCGTCGCGCCATTCGATCTTGTCGATCAACAGGACCCGGCGGCTGTTGATCTCATCCTCCTGGCGCTGCCGCGGCTTGTTCACGTCGATCGCGTGATAGATGATCCACACATCGCCGGCCTCATCGGTGACGATGCAATTGTGTCCGGGGGCGAGCCAGCGTTCGCTCTTGAACAGCATCAGGCTGTGCGGAACGCCTCTCGCCTGCTCGAGCGTCTCGAACGGCCCTGTGGCGCTTTTCGATCGCGCGACCATTACTCCGTACTCGGCGTCGGGGCCGCAGCAATTGTCGCCCGAATAGAAGAGATAATAGAAGTCATCGTGGCGAAGCACCCAAGAGGCTTCGACGAGGCGCGGGAAGGCGCCGTTCTTGCCGTTGGGCCAAATGAGCTCGATCGGCTCGCTGCCCTCCGCGAATGAGCAGCGGTCGGCTGCCAGTTCCTGGACCCTGATCGGCTCAAACCCCGAGCCCCAGTAGAGCAAATGCTTGCCGGTGGCGGGATCGTCGAACGCCATCGGGTCAATGAACTCGAACCCTCCGCCCTGAAGCAGCGACTTGCCGATGTCGACGAACGGGCCCGCAGGCGATTCCGACGTAGCGATCGCAAGACCATGCCCGCGCTTATGGTCGTGATAAACGTCAGGCGTCGCCGAATAGTACATGAAGTAGGTCGAGCCATCGAAGATGACGCTCGGCGCCCAGAAGTCTTGCGTCGTCCGCGCCCAATCGGGCTTCTGCGGGAGCGCGTCGCCGAGATCTTCCCAGTGTATCAAATCGCTCGATCGCGCGACCTGGATATTGATCCATTTGCCGTCGCGAAGCGTCTGCGTCGCATAGGCATAGTAGAAGCCGTCCGGCGCGTGGATCACGGCGGGGTCGGGAAAATCCTCGTCCAGGATCGGGTTGACGTAAGTGTCGCGCAATGCCCGATGGGCTGCGGGCGAACCGGAACTCGCAGGAATGTCCGTCGAATCGAAAGGAGAAGTCATCCGGTCTGACATATGGGGCGCTTGGTGGTTACGAAAGCGCTGCCGCGAGGAAAAGGTTGCCAATCGTCGCTCAGGCTTTGCCGTTCTCCTGCCCGGGATGCTGTCCAGCGCGCTGCGGCAGAACCAGAATCAGCACGACAATGACGACGAACAGCACCGCCGAGGCCAATGGCCGGCTCCATTCCAGCCCGCCTTTCGCGACCGGCTTGTCGAGGAAATCGCCGACTGTCGCGCCGAGCGGACGGGTTAAAATGAAGGCCGCCCAGAACAGCCCGACGCGGTTCGTGCGCGTCGTGAAGTAGAGGATTGCGAGCACCGCGAGACCCGCTCCGAAGACCAGCGCTGCGCCTGAATAACCAAGTCCCCATCCGCCCTCGCTCGCCGCGTCCGCCGCCCAGTCGCCGAGCGCCGTCCCGAGCGTCTGCGAGAAGGTGATGGTGATCCAGTAGAATGTCTCCTCGCTGGGGCCGGTGATCCGGTTGACGTCGACGCTTCCCAGCGTCCGGTGCCAGGCGAAGAGCGAGGCGAGGACGCAGGCGAGGAGCAGGAGCGATCCGCCCGGATAACCGATACCGAGCGAGCGGTCGGCGAAGTCGGCGAGCGTCGTCCCGCAGGTCGTCGAAGCGACGATGGTCGCCCAGTACAGCCACGGATTGAAATTGCGCGCCCGGATTTGCGCCCACACCAACAGGATCAGCAGGATTCCGAAGATCGCCGTCCCGATCAGGTAGCCGCCCGGCACCGCATGGTCCGTCGTCTCGCCGAGCCAGCTCATCGTCACGGTGTCGCCGCCGGTTTCGCCAAGCGTCGTCGCCAGGATCTTGATGACCCAGAAGCCGAGCGTGACTGCCGGCACCTTGCTCAGCAGTTGGTCGGTCCGGCTGTCGGTCATTAGGCCTTCTTTGGTGCCGATTTATTGTCCGGGCCGTATAACTTCAGAAACGCGTCGGCAGCCGCGACCGCCGCCACCTTTATTTGCTTGGGCTCAGGCCCGTCGATCACGCCGAGCAGCCGCCGCTCGAAGAAATCCCAGTCGCACAGGCCCTTCCAGTGCAGCATCATCAGCTTGGGATCGGTCCGTTTCAGCTTGCCCTGATCCGACAAGGCCTTGAACTTGCCGGCAAGCCGCTCGAACGCCGGCTGGATGATGTTCTCGTAGAAATCCTTGCCCATCGTCGATCCGGCGGGCTGGTTGGCGACCATCCGGATGTTGGTGATCGGAAGCGCCGACGTGCGCTTGTTGAGATAGGCGGTGCCGAGCAGGATCAGGCTCTCGCGCAAGTCGTCGCTGGTGGGGAATTCGCGCATGATCCGGTCGGCATCGGTCGCGACCTGGAAATCGAGCACGGCGCGGAGCAGCTCCTCCTTCGACGGAAAATAGCCGTAGAGAGTCGCCTTCGAGCCGCCGAGTCGCTCAGACAGCGCGGCCATCGAGCAGCGGTCGTAACCGTGCTTCTCGAACAATTCCGCCGCCGCCTGGATGATCTCGCAGCGCTTTTCGTCGGTCCTTACGCGGGCCAAGTCCGGCTAACTCCCTGAAATCTAATAACTGTACATGCCAGTTCAGTTATGCGTTGACAAGGGCCGACTCGATAACTAAACCGTACCGTACAGTTACATAATTCCCGCTACGTAACAAGCGGGGGCGAAAAAGGGACAGATAACAGATGAAACGCTCTCGGGCGACGCGGCTTGGCCGCGTGTGCCTCCTGCTGCCTGCGCTCCT
>DASTAU010000175.1:0-6220 GCA_035712425.1 Sphingomicrobium sp. | reverse complement strand
GCGATCAAGGGGCTCGGGCTGCTCCTTCTCGTTGCGTTGCTGTGGATCATCCCCGGCCACGCGCCAGTCGCGAGCCCTGCCGCCGCGCCAGCCCCTGTTTTCGGGCTAGCGGCGTTCGCGGTCGCAATGCGCGCAATAGCGATCACTTATGGCGGGTGGAGCAGCTGCGTCTATTTCTGCGAGGAGGTCCATCGGCCCGAGCGCAGCGTGGTTCGAGCGACGTTCGGCGGAATCCTGCTCGTCATGCTGCTGTACCTGCTGGTCAACGCCAGCATCCTCCACGTCCTCACCCGCGAGCAAATCGCGGCGTCGAAGCTTCCCGTCGCGGACGCGATGGCCGCGGTGCTTGGCCCGGCGAGCGGGTCCGTGATCACGATCCTCGCGATCGTTTCGGTGGTCGCGATCTGCAACCTGCAGGTGATGACCGCTCCCCGGATCGCCTACGCCATGGCGCGGAATGGAGTGCTTCCTTCAGTTCTCACGCGGGTCTCGGCTTCGGGTACGCCGCGCGTGGCGTTGCTGTGCACGACCCTCGTCGCGGCGCTGCTCGCGTCAACCGGCGGATACGAGCGGCTGATCGCGATGGGCGCGCCGTTCCTGATCGGAGTCGCAGCGGTCAGCGACCTCGCCGCAATCACCATGCGTTTCAAGGAGCCCGAGCTCGAGCGGCCGTTCAAGATGCCGCTGTTCCCGCTTCCGGCCGTGGTGGGCTTCACGGTCAACGCCTTGCTGATTGGCGCCATCTTCTACGATGACCCGATCGATACGTCGCTCGGCGTGGGGCTCCTGGTAGCGATCGGAATCGCGACGAAGGTGCACGCGCACCTCAGGCTTCAGAGGCCCGCCGCGGTCTAGCAATCCGACGCACCCGCACGGCAGACTGGCGCGCCTTTGCGAAGCGCGATTGAACCCTTGGACGCCGGCAAGGAAACCTACGCTGTCCCGCGCGTTGGGGGCGCAGGTGGCGGCGGCATCATGCCGACGGAGCGGCGGGCGAAGGAGTTCTGATCGTGCTCAAGATCGCCGCTATCGTTCTCGCTTCCGCAGCAGGCTTTGCAGCCGCGGCTGCTACACCAACCTCAACCCATGAGCCGACCGTCAGTCGATCGGCGTCGCCGGCGGCTCCGGCGGATCCGAGCTCGACACTCGTTTCGGCCGCTCCGTGGTGGGAGAAAGTCACCGTCACCATGGACGGGGACGGCAAGCCCGAGGCCTGCGCCTATGAAACCAGCCTCAGCCCTTCGAAGACCGAGACCTGCGACGTCGGTTCGGACCAGGCGGCGGCGGCCACCAAAGCCTCCGAATCGCATGGCGAGATCACCCGCATCACGTTCGAGCGCCGGTTCAACCCGGGCGTGGCTCCGGACACGACCAAGCTTCAGATCGGCGATACCTTGCTCGGCGGGCAGGTGATGGCGCTGGCGATCGACGCCAAGGGCGCGGTCAAGGGCTGCCGGGTCGTCGCGGCGTCGGGCGCGATGCGTCCCGAATATAATTGCGACGACGCCCAGGCCGAGAAATTCAAGGCGAGCTACACGCCGGGCGCGAAGGAAGCACCCGACCGCGAGGGGTATATGACGATCCTCGTCTACGGGCATTCGGAACATATGGTTTGAGGATTGGAGGCTCGCTTCGGCGGGCCTCGTTCGGCCGATCCCAATTATTCGAATATCGGTTTTCCGTCGGCACTCCATCATGGAACGGAGCGCGGTTCACGGCTCAAACCCTGCTGCCAATCGAGGACGAGGAGGCAGCGATGAAGAGCAGATGGATCGTGCCGTCAGCCGCACTGGCGGCGATGGCCGGAATTACGGCCAGTGCCGGCAAGGGGCCCACCAATCCCAAGAGCGCAAGCAATGCTCCGGGCGTCGAGTTGACGGTGAAGGCGCTGCAGGTGACGAACAGCGCCCCCCGGGTCTTGAGCGGAGCCTTCGAAATCCGGCCGCCGAATCCGGGTGAGGCGTCGATCAGCTCCAACGGGGTCGGCGGCGCCTGCCTTGTCGCGCAGCTGCCGGTGCAGGCCAAGTCGTGCACGACGAGCCACCAGTGCGACATAGTCTTCGGCCATGGAAAGCCGAAATGGGGCGGCTATTGCCTGGGCGGCCAATGCTGGATCAAGGCGTCGGAGAATTACTGCCTTAAAGGGGTTGGAATCGGCCCGCACTCGACGCCGCCGGCCGACGCAAGCGCCGTCTATGACTATGCGGCGAAGAAGGGCGAGTCGCCGCCGATCAAGTGGCGGGTGCTGGGCTGCGTCAACGGCGTGCCGGTGAGCAAGAACGCAAAGGCCCCCGCGCCGTGTCCGGGCGGCCCGGGCCAGGTGATCCACGATGCGGGACAGCCGACTGCGGTCCCATAAGGCTAATCCAGCTTCGGACGTAGTCCCGAGGGCGCGCCTGTCCTCGAGCGAATTAGTGCGCTGTCACCGGATCTACGGATTTATTCACGCGGCCTGTCATCCCGGCCTTGAGCCGGGACCCGCTTGATCTTCGAAGGAAGGCAGGCCCCGGATCAAGTCCGGGGTGACGCGGTTTATCCGGTTGAATCAGTCCGGGTTGGGCCCTTCGGCGTCGTTCTCGAGGACCTTGCCGGTGCGGGCGTCGACGCCGACTTCGAACGTCTTGCCGTTGGCCTTGATGTCGAATGAATAGCGAAGGCCGGTGCCGCCGCGCTCTTTCTCCAGCTCCTGATCGGTAATGACACCGGGGTGGGCGTGGACCGCGGTCTTCCTCGCCTGGGCGAGCGTGACCTTCGCCATGGGCAGAAGCTCGGCCCCCGCGAAATGTTTGGGCGCCGGCGTGGCCAGGGCCGCCGACGACATCAGCGCCGCCGCGCCGACGAAAAGAAGCTTACGCATACATGTCTCCAACTCTGGTGATCCCCGCTGCGGGCGCGTTTCTAGCAGAAGCGGACATCGCTCCAACATTTGGAAATGATTGAAATTTCTTAAGGTTACCGGTGCTCCGGGCGGGTCCAGAGCCGGATTTCATTCCGGGTCAAACGGCTGCCAGGGAACGAATGACGCTTGGTTCGGCGAGCCTCATAAGCCTGGCTGCGGGAGCGATGTCTTTCTTTGATTGGCGGCGTCGACGCGCTTGACCTAGCCATTGCGCATATCGAGCGATGGAGGTTGCCATGGAAAAAGCTGTCGACGGCGCGAGAGTCCTTTTCCCGCCACCACTGATTTATGTCGCAGGACTTGCGCTCGGGATCGCGGGTGATCGCATGGTGCATCTGCCAAGGCTCGGGCTTCAGCCGACGCTGCGCGACATTGTTGGGGCAGGCTCTGTCGTTGCGGGGTTGCTGGTCAGCTTTGCCGGCGCGGGCCTCTTCAGGCGGCTCGGGACCGCGATCATTCCGTACAAACCGGCGACGCGGCTGGTGACATCGGGCATTTACCGATGGACCCGCAACCCGATGTACCTGGGGATGGCGCTGATTTACCTGGGCGTCGCCACCTTCTTCAATAGTCTATCCTCGCTGGTCCTGCTCCCGCTGGTTATCGCGACCGTCCAGACGCAGGTCATTGCGAGAGAGGAAGCCTATCTCGAGCGGACATTCGGCGCGGAATATGTTGCTTACAAGAAGCGCGTGAGGGCTTGGATCTAACTATCCGCGCCGATTGATGATCATCGCTGAACGCGATATTTCCGTCTTAGGCGCGAGCATCGGATCGCCCGGCCGATAACCGGGAACGTCTCGGACGTTAGTTTCGGGGGCGCGCCTAACAACATCCCGGCTGCAGGATGAGCTAGTGCGCGCTTTCCTTGACGCGCTTCCTTATCTCGCGGTCGGCACGTCCCGCACTTTCTTCATCCGTTACGTCAAATAGATCAGGTTCGCCTTCGGAAGCCCCCGACGCATAGACATGTTTGCCTCGCCGAGCAGCCAGTTGGGTCGACGCGGTGTGCGAGACCCAAAGCATTCCACCAAGAACAATCACGCCAAGCGTTAGGGCAAAGATAAACGCGGCGTCGGTCATTCCATCACCTCCGACTGTATTAGGCCTCTAATATGCCACGACATCCATAGAAATGCGAGCCCAAGGAGAACGCCCAGTACGACCAGAATGTCCTGCCCGGCCGGATCAAATGCCTTGGCAACGCTTCCGACAAAAAATGCCAGCGCGGCGTTGTCGCCGAAGGTGGCGAAGCCTTTGAAGCGCTCATTGTATCGATATGCGTCGGTATCCACGCCACTACCCTCCCCGAGCAACGGAACGCTAATCAATCATCGAGGGCCTTGGCAATCTAGGTTGGTCACCCGTCATTGCTCACGAATCATACTGACAGGCGGCTGGAATTCGTTGGGCTACGCCGCGAAAGGCTGATGAGACCCTAATCCAGCTTCACCCGAACGAATCCCATCGCCCCGGTTGGATTGTGCCCGCCATAGAGCGGCGCCAGCGCGTCGGGGACGAAGTTGACCGCGAACAGGCCCCCCCCGCCGACCGACAGGTGATCGGCGATGCGGAAGTCGCGGATGGCGCCGATGGAGACTTTGCCGACGCGGAAGGCGGGGTCGTCCTGGTCGGGGATCAGCTCGCGGTTCTCGGTCATTTCGGCGCGGCTGAAGAGCGTCCATTGGGCGTGCTTCAGAGAAGCTTCGGCGGCGAAGGCGTTGTCGCCGTGGCCGTGCGCCGACTTGCGGCCCCAGGCGAGGGTTGCGCCGGCTTTCCAGCCGGGCGCGATCTCGTCGGCCCACATGCCGCTTGCCGACAGGCGCTTCTGGTCGACTCCGGGCTCGAGCTGCTCGGGGTCGGTGAAATGGCCCCAGCTGCCCTGGAGGGCGAGAGTGCGGGTGGGGTTCCAGCTGAGGCGGATCGCGGTCGAATCCAGCGGGCCGGTCTCGATGTTCCAGCGGTGCTGGTCGGGCTCGCGCCCGTTGAAGCGGCTGACCTCCAGCTTGACGCGGTCGAGCACCAGGCCCGCGGTGACCACGCCGAAGCTGATGTGGGTGGAATCGAGCCAGTGGTGGGTGATCGGGGCCTCGGGCGAATCCATGATGGATTCGCGGTGCATGAAGGCGGGCGGGCCGAACGCCGGCTCTCCGGGCAGGCCCGCATAGAGGAAGACGCTGCTCTTCCCGCCGATGTTCTGAGAGACCGAGGCCGACAGCTCCATGAAGAAATCGTGCGGGTGCTGGCGGTTGATCAGGCGGTCGCGGCCGTTGGCGGTCTCGCCGCTGGCGAGGAGGAGAGGATAGCCGCGCGGGCCCATGAGCGGATCGGGGCTGGCCATCGCCTTGAACTGGACGGCGCCGTTCCCGAGCGGGTGCATCGCCATGCCCATCAGCATTCCGCTGGCGAAGCTCTTATCGGCGCCGCGCGTGCCGGACTGATGGTCGTAGACGAAGTTGAGGTCGCCGTGGGCCATCAACGTCCAGCCGCCGCTCATCTTCATGAGGCCGGTGTGCTCCGAGGAATCGGGCTGCCAGGCGGTGCCGGAGCTTTCGCGCTGCATGGGGTAGGGGCCGAGGGCGCCGGTCATGTCGTGTGTGGCGTGCGAGGGCATGGCCATGCTCATCCGGTCCATCCGCGAATGGTCCATCGGCACGGGGGTGGGCGCCGATTGGGCCGGTGCCGGCATGGTCATGCCGGGCATGCTCGCCATTCCTTTGTCCGCGGGCGCAGCGGCCTTGGGCTTGGCAGCAGGCGCGGGCTTCCTGGTGGCCGGTTTCCTCTTCGCGGGAGACTTTGAGTGCGCGGGCATGGTCATGCCGGGCATGTCCATCTGCGCGCAGGCGGGCGCGGCCGCTCCGAGCGCGATCGTCGAACAAAGCAAAAGGGGAAGGATTTTCAAGCGAGCTCCACGGTACGGGAAAGCGCCCCCGGCGGACGGCCGGGGGCGCGTCGGATCAGCAATTGCAGTTCTTGCAGGCGCAAGGGTTGCAGCGGCAGCCGGCTTCGGTGGTGCAGCTGCACTTGCAATCCGTGGCGGCGGGGGTCTTGCGGTCGGTCATTCCTGGTCTCCTTTTTGACGTTGCTCCAAGCGAGCGAATCACCATATAGCGTCCGTACCATGGTACAGAGTCAAGCAACGCAATCGCTGACCATCGGAAAGCTCGCCGCCGCGGGCGGGGTCGGCGTCGAAACCATCCGCTATTACCAGCGCCGCGGCCTCCTCGGCACGCCAACGCGCGACCGCGAAATCCGCCGCTACGGCAGCGAGGATTTGCGGCGGCTTCGGTTCATCCGGCAGGCGCAATCGGCGGGCTTCAC
>DASTAU010000174.1:0-11102 GCA_035712425.1 Sphingomicrobium sp. | reverse complement strand
ACGATCAGCATCAGGATCGTGCGCGCGCTCGCGAGCGTCTTCGGGAGCTTCAGCGTGCGCCCAACATTGGGTGCATCCGCCGTCTCGGCGCCGGTCATGGGTTCGGTGGCCATCTTGTTCATTGATTCGACGCCCTGTTGCTGGTGGCCGGCCGGGCAGCATTTTCGCGTGCCTGCGCGAGCACCCGGCGAGTGGTTTCAAGGTCCTTCGGGTCAATTCCCGAGAACGCGCGATCGACCAGCTGGGCGCCCACGCCCTGCAGCTTTTCGACCAGTGGTTGCGCCTGGTCGGTTACGTGAAGCCGCCAGGCGCGTCGGTCTTCTGGATCGCGCACGCGCTCGACCAGCCCCGCTTCCTCCAGCCGGTCGACGATCCGGCACAGAGTGATCGGCTCGAGCTCGAGCATGTCGGCGAGTTCGACCTGCCGCAGGCCCGGCTTGCGGGTCAGCTTGAACAGCACTTTCCACTGTGCGCGCGTGACGCCGAGCCCGACCGCCATGCGGTCGAACGCCTTGCGCAGCGCGTGCGCCGTCTCGCCGATTTCGAAGGGAAGCGTTTCCATTTGCGACGGATATAGTAAGCTTGCTTATTATGTGCAACGCCGAAATCGCTGCCGCGTTCCACGATGACCGAAACTTCATGTCGCGTTGACGGCGCGAAGCGCGCGACCTAACTCCGGCGCGCTGGCGAGCGGGTATGATGTAATGGTAGCCTGTCAGCTTCCCAAGCTGAACGCACGGGTTCGATTCCCGTTACCCGCTCCAAAATCGGAATGTCCGGGGGGGCGTTTCGATTTTTGGAGCGCACGTCGCGAAGCGGCGGGGCGACAAGTCGCGAGCTGCCGGGACAGCCGGAGCATTGGAGCGCACGAGCGCAACGAGTGACGACAGCCTTGGGTTAGAACAGGCTTTCCTGGACCTGCGACAAAACGTTGATCACCACCGGGCTATCCGCGTCGCAGCAATATTCCACAACGCCGATCTTGCCGGTGTTGTTGTAGCCGTCGATCGCGGAGTGCATCGCCGCTGCGCTGTAGGGGATGTCCTCGTCGCCGACAGTGAATGGATTTTGCCATGCGCCGGAGCTGGGAGCGACCCGCGAATCGAACTCGAATTTCGCCCACAGGTCGTCGTCGTGGAAGCTCGTGTTCAGGTTGGTGTCGGTGGTGATTAGCGTATCGTCGGCGTTGCTCGTGCTGGCGAACTGCTGCAGCCAATCGATCGCCGCGTCGAGATATTCGCGCGGCGAAACCTTGCCGTCGTTGGGGTCGACCGTGCCGATGCAATTGCCGGTGGTATCATCGGGGTTGTTGGCGAGGTAGTTCAGCCACGCCGCAACGACGTCGCGGCCGAGCATGTAGATGCCGTCAGAGGTCTTGCCGTCGACCAGCTGCTTGCTCGACGCGTTGATCAGCTTTTTGGCGTCGGCGATGCTGATGAAGATCGTATCTTCGCCCGCGTCCGTGATGCCGTTTTTGTTGTAGTCGCCGATCAGCAGGCCGACGTCGGGATCGTATGTCTTGTTGTCGTACAGCTTGTCGCCCTGGATCGCATTGACGAAGCCGTCACCGTTCTTGTCCATCGGATTGACGGTGCCGTCGCCATCGCTGTCCACGGAGTAGAGCAGCTCGCCCGCGGCAAAGCCAGGCGTCCCGGCCTGCTTGGGCTGGTTGTTGTCCACGCCGTCCCAGAAGGTGCCCCACTTGGTGCTCGCCCAGAATCCCGGCGTGCGCACGCCGACGCACTCCTCGCTCTCGAGGACGTAATAATTGGCGTCGTCTTCAGCCGTGACGGTCGTATCGCTGATCGCCGATACCGCCGAGACAGCCGCGGTATTCTCGTGCTGGCCGAGCGCGGAATCGAGCGAATAATAGACCGCGAAGGAATCGCCCACGCCGAGGACGAAATCGTCGTCGGTGAGGGGGTTGCCGTCGGCGTCGTCGAGCGTGCCGTCCATGTCCTGATCGTAATCCGACCAGGCGCCGTCGATGATCCCGTCATTGTCGATGTCGATCTGCGCGTTGACCAGATTGTAGTCGATCGGATCGTTGGTCTCGACGCCATTGTGGTCGACGGTGTCTGAGATCGAGATCCCCGACAGCGCTTCGTTGCCGGTGTTGGAGACGACGACCTTGAAATCGACCGTGGTGCTGGCGCTTGCCAGCGGCCCGTTGGGATCATTCGCATCGACGAAGGTGCCGCTGACGTCGGTCTTGACGTACTTCGTGATGCTGATGTCGGGATTCGGCAGGAAATTGGCAAAATCCATGCCGGTCTGGTCGGTCCCCGAGGTGCCAGTGATGACGTAGCCCGTGTCGCCCAGGGTCTGCACGTACCCGCTCGGCAGCACTTCATAGACCTTCAGGCCGGCATAGCTCGCGTCGAGGCCAGTGAACGACCAGGTGCCGTCGCTCGCGGTCGTCGTCGCTTCGTCGGTGCCGGCTTCGTAGGTGCCGTTCTTGTTGATGTCGATGAAGATGGTGACGTTGCCGAGGCCGACGTCGCCGGTCGTGTCGCCGTCCCCGTTGTCGTCCGTGTACTTCGTTCCCGAGATCGTGAAGGTCTCGAAGTTGGCGAAGTCGAGATTGCCTTGGTTGGTTCCGGAGGTGCCGGTGACGATGTAGTTAGTGTCGGTCACCGTACCGACCTGGCCGACGGTCTGGACGTAACCCGTCGGGGTGACTTCCTTGACCTCCTTGCCAGCGGCGGCCGCGGTCAGCCCGGTCAGTTCCCAATAGCCGACATCGGCGGCGTCAATCACGCCGTCATGGTTGGCATCCGTGGAGCCGTTCGACGTGGTCGTCTGCGGGTCGTCTGCCGACAGGCCGTTGCCGGTCATGTCGACGAAGATCGTCACGCCTCCGAGCCCCGTGTCGTCGGAAGTGATGCCGTCCCCGCTCGCGTCGGTGTACTTGTGACCTGAAAGCGTGAAGGTCTCGAAGTTGCCGAAGTTCATGACGTGGGTCGCGCCGAACGCGCCCGAGATCGCCGGCGAACCCGTAGTCGTCAGATTGTTGCCGGAGAAGTTGAACGTCGTCGTGCCGTTGGCGGTCGCGTCGCCGTCGTAGGTGTTGACCCACCCGGTCTGCGAATGCTCGGTCAGCGTGATCGTGTAGGTTTCGTTCTTGTCCGAGCTGACCGGGACCGCGATCGAATAGTATCCCACCGGATCGATGATGCCATCGCCATCGACATCATGCGCTCCGTCCGATGTCGTGACCGTGCCGTCGACGACCACGTGCTGGATGTTCTTACCTTTGCCTTCGTCATAGGTGATCGTGTAATCGAAGGACCATCCGCCCAGGCCGACTTCACCGACATCCCACTGGCCATTGCCGTTGGCGTCATCGAATTTGTAGCCGGTGATGTTGCCGCCGGTCTGTTTCGAAACCGACCATTCCTCGAAACCGTCATTGGCGAGGTAACCGCCGTAGATCGCGGTCGCGATGTCGCCGGTGTCGCTCCCGTTGTCGCCGAGCGCGGTATTGGCCGGATCGTCGAGCGGAGTGAGGCCATCGCTACCGTCCAGCGTCGTGGCGCCGCCGAACTCGGAGTAAAGCGTGACGTAAGTGTCGTCCGGATCGACTGCTCCGAAATTGGCCAGTGGCACGTAGAAGAACATGTCCGAGCTGCCGCTGCCAGAGGACAGGCCGGCGTCGAGCAGGATGCTGTGATTCGAGTCGGCGATGCCATCGAGGTTGGCATCATCCATGTCGTAAACTAGGTCGGCGTTGTTGGTGAACCAGCTGCCCGTAATCAATCCGGTAGCCTCGCCGTCTGCGACAGCGCTCGTGTAGAGCTTGATCTCATCGACAGAGAGCAGCGATGAGCTGTTGAGTTGATTGATGTCCAGCCGGAACTCGTAATATTGCGTGCCATCGATCGTGACGATGGGAACCTCGCTCAGCAACAGCGAGGTCGTGAAATTCGGCGATGTATTCTCTTCGTACGACACCGGACGCGCCGAGCTGTTGTAGCCGTTCTCGAGGCCGTCGCCGCTGCCGGGGTCCTGGACCCGGACGATCGCCTGGATCAGGCCGGTTCCCGAAGAGCTGTCGGGCTTGTTCTGGAAGAACAACGCGTCGTTGATTTCGGCGCGGTCGCCGGTCGCCTTGGTCAGGTCGAAATAAGTCGTGCCGCCAGTGCTGCTGAACGATGATTGCCCAGTCGCCGTGCCCGCCATGCCCCTCACTCCCTCGGTTAACGCCAGGCGCACCGACCGCTTCCATTCGAAAACGGTTTCGCCCACCCGAAGAGCGACAAGATTGAGACGACGCAGACAGGCTGCCGCTCACCTGTGGGTGGAACGGTGGACTAGCGTGTGAGTATTCGACTCGTTAACCGCCGGAGCATAGACCCGTGTTAAGAAAAATTTAACGTTACCGAAAGTTAATCCGATGAAATTTCAGGGTGTTGCCGGTTTCGCGCGGGCCGGGCCTAGCGCTTGCCGCGCTCGCCCGGCGCCGGTTGCGGCGTCCCCGCCCCCGCGCCAGTCCGCGACAGGATGAAGGTCGCGACGTCGGCATAGAGCTCGTCGTTCTGCGTCTTGGTTGACCCGATCCCGTGGCCGGCCTTTTCGTCGACCCGGAACAGCACGGGCTCGGTTGGCCCCGCAGTGCGAAGCGTCGCCGCGAACTTGGCCGGCTCCCAGCTCGACACGCGGGGATCATTCAAACCCGTCGTGATCATGATCGGCGGGTATTTGACCCCCGCTTTGATGTTCTGAAGCGAATCCATCGCCATCAGATTTTCGAAGCCTTGCCTGTCCTTGATGGTGCCGAACTCGGGAATGTTGGCCGGCCCCGTCTGGCTGAACTCCGACCGGCTCGCGTTGGCTGCGGGAACCAGGTCGAAGACTCCCGCGAACAGGTCTGGCCGCTCCTCCATTGCCCGCCCCATCGTGATCCCGCCGGCAGAGCCGCCGATGATGAACAACCTTTCCTTCGTCGCATAGCTGCGCCCGATCAGCTCTTCGCCGCAAGCGATGAGGTCGCGCCAGGTGTTGGGCTTGGTCGCGTCCTTGCCGCCCAGGTGCCAGGCCTCGCCGAGCTCACCGCCGCCACGAACGTGGCACACCGCATAGTCGATGCCGTTGGGCAGCGTTGCCATCGGACGGCTTCCGAAGGTCGGGAATTGGGATATGCCATATGCTCCATAGGCGAGCAGCAGCACCGGGCGCGGATGGACCGCGCTCTTGTCCGTGACAAAGCTGAGCGGAACCTCGACTCCGTCCTTGGCCTTCGCCTTCAAATCGACGACTTGATACTGCGCCGGCTCGAAGCCCTGCGGGGCTCTGCCCATGCCGAGATCGGCAAACCCGCCGGTCGGGTCGTATGCGTAACTTCTCGGCGGTGTCGCCCAACTGTCGAGAATCACCTTCGCGCCCGGGTAACGCGCGTCGGCAGCCAATTCGTTGATCGAGCCCTTGATAGGCAATGGGATGATCTGCTCGGTACCGCCATTGAGCGGGACCCGGATCAGCTCCGAATAAACCCCGCGCCGGGCGCGCACGTACAATCCGTCCGCCGCGGCAGCGAGCCCTTCGATCACGCGGTCGGCAAGCGCCGGCACGATTTCCCGTGCTGCGCTGAACGGTTGGCCGGCGTCCAGCGCCAGGACCTTGAACGTCGGCGCGTCCTTGTGACTGAGGAGGAAGATGTGGTTCCCGGAGACCGAGATGTTCGTGATCTGGTCCGCACGATTTACCAGCGGCTGCCAGTGCCCATCCGGCCGGGAGGCGTCCGCGATCGAGCCGGTCCACATCGCGATCTCGTTCTGAACGCCGTTGATGCTTCCGGCGACAGCGACCATCGAGCCCGGAAATATCGCGATAATCGGCGTTTCGTCGGCGGTGAACGGGATCGCGCTTGATACTCCGGCGCCAAGCACGGGTACGGGCCGATCCTTCAGGTTCCAGGCATATTCCTTTGCGAACTGATATTTGGCGGTTTCGGGGTCACCTGGCTTCTTTGGATTCAGAAGTGACACGAAAACCGTCTTGTCATCCGGGGACCAGCTCGGGAATGCCCCTTGGGCATTGGGGATCGGCCCGGCGATCCTGGCACCCGTCGCGGCATCGTAGATCCACAGGGAGGCGTCTTCTGATCCTCCCTCCGATATTCCAACGCCAACCTTGGAGCCGTCATTCGACGGATTGAAATAGTTGATCGCAAAAGGCTCGTTTCCATTGGCCGCCCGGATCGCGGCGACATCAACCAGTTTGCGAACCTGGCCATTGGCTTCCCGCACCATCAGGTCGAAATTGTCGGATCCAGCGCTCCGCTGTTCGTAGAACGTCCGCCCACCCGCGGCTGGAGTGATCGACTGGATGACATCCCATGACCCCGTCATCGCGCTCAGCCGCTGAAGAATGTCGGCATGCTGCGGAAGAGAGTCGAGATAGGATCGCGTGAATCGCCCTTCGGCCTTCATCCAATTGGTGACGGCAGGCCCCTGCTGCTCGAAGTAGCGGTAACGGTCGGTGATCTTCTGGCCGAAGATGGTTTCGGTGACCGGCTTTGCAGGCGGTACCGGCGGCTGGCCCGGCAAAGAGGCCGCAGTGACAGGCGCGAACGCGATTGTGCCGCAAACAAGCGCAACGAACTTTCTCATGCCCACTCCCCTTGCTGGAACGCAATCTTTGAGCGTTTTCGGAAAATCAGCAGCTTGCAAGTTAACGCAAGTGAATGTGTCGCGTTAGATGCCGCCTTCGACGGGCTCGAACCCGGCGTCGGCCAGCCGCCGCGACAGGTCGCTGCCGGTCTCCCGGACCAGCGCCTCGTCCTCCGACCGGATCACGAAATTCGCGCCGTAGCGCCCGTCCTTGAAGAACGGATAGCTGCCGATCGCGACGCCCGGATGCGCGGCCTCGGTCTCGCGCAGCAGGTCGGCGACTTCGCTCTCGGGAGCGCGCGCGCCGACCGTCACCGACACCACCGGCCGCCCGCCCTCGAGCGTCCCGGTCAGCGCGTCCATCATGCTCGCCGCAATATGCGGCACGCCGGCAAGGATATAGACGTTACCCATCTTGACCCCCGGCGCGCCCGAGCTCGGGTTGGCGATCAGCTCCGCACCTTCCGGCACCCGCGCCATCCTCAACCGCGCTTCGTTCAACCCGCCCGGCCGGTCGCGGTAATAGTCCTCAAGGATCGCCCGCGCCTCGGGATGCACCACGACCGGCACCCCGAATGCCGCGGCGATTGCGTCGACCGTGATGTCGTCGTGGGTCGGCCCGATCCCGCCGGTCGTGAACAGGTAATCGTGCGCCGCGCGGAGCGCGTTGACGGTCTCGGCGATGCGTGTCGTGACGTCCGGCACGATCCGCACTTCGGCCAGCCGTATGCCCTGGACGTTGAGCCAGGTCGCGAGCTGGGCGACATTCTTGTCCTGCGTCCGCCCGGACAGGATCTCGTCGCCGATCACCGCCAGCGCGGCGGTCCAGACTCGCTGATCGTTCAACGGGCGCTCCATTCGACTTCCGCGCTCCCCGTGCCTATTTAGGGGCCATGACTCAATACATCAGTGTCGCCGCCGATGACCGGGTCGAAGCCCGCAACGGCGTCATCAAGCTCCACGGTTCCGAGGGCTTCGCCGGCATGCGCAGGGCGGGCAGGCTCGCTGCCGAGGTCCTCGACGCGCTCGTGCCCCACGTCGTGCCGGGCGTCTCGACCCAGGACCTCGACGACATCGTCTACCAGATGACCGTCGAGGCCGGCGCCATCCCCGCGACCCTCGGCTATCGCGGCTACACCAAGAGCTGCTGCATCTCGATCAACCATGTCGTGTGCCACGGTATCCCAGGCGAAAAGACGCTGAAGGACGGCGACATCGTCAACATCGACGTGACTCCGATCGTCGATGGCTGGCACGGCGACACCAGCCGCATGTACCTCGTCGGGGACGTGCCGCTCAAAGCCCGCAAACTCGTCGACGTCACCTACGAATGCCTGATGCTGGGCCTCGATCAGGCGAGGCCCGGCAACCATCTCGGCGACATCGCCAACGCCATCCAGCGCCACGCCGAAGCGCAGCGCTACAGCGTCGTCCGCGATTTCTGCGGCCACGGGGTCGGGCGGCTGTTCCATGACAGCCCCGAGGTCATCCACGCCGGCCGCCCCGGCACCGGGCCGGAGCTCAAGCCCGGCATGATCTTCACCGTCGAGCCGATGATCAACATCGGCCGTCCCGACGTGAAGCTCCTAGACGACGGCTGGACCGCGGTCACCCGCGACCGCTCGCTGTCCGCGCAGTTCGAACATTCGATCGGCATCACCGACGACGGCTGCGAGGTGTTCACGAAAAGCCCCGGAGGCTTCGACAAGCCGCCTTACTAAGCCAACCCCAGCATCCACTCCGCCGCGGCGTCCAGCGCCTCGGCGCGCGCCTCGTCCCTGGTACGGCCGCTGCTGGCCAGCACGTTCAGCGAATGGTCGGCGCCCTCGATCGCGTGCAGCGTCGCGTGCTCGCCGAGGCCCGCGACCATGGGCTTCAACAGCGCCATCTCCGCCAGTGCGTCCCGCGATCCCGACACGAACAGCATCGGGATCTCGACCGACTGCAAGTGATCGGCGCGCTCGGTACCGGCCTTGCCGGCCGGATGCAGCGGAAAGCCAAGGAAGACCAGCCCGCGCACGCCTTCGAGCGGCCGCGCCGCCTGGGCCTGCGAGGTCATTCGCCCGCCGTACGAACGGCCGCCGGCAAACAGCGGCAGGTCGGGCACGAGCCTCGCCGCCTTGGCGACGGCCGCTTGCACCGTTCCCTGGGCGACCGGCGCGGGATCGGGGCGCTTGCCCCCTTTCTCCATGTACGGGAACTGGAAGCGCAGGGTCGCAATCCCGCGCTCGGCCAGTCCTTGGGCATTCGCGGCCATGCTCGGATGCGCCATGCCGACGCCCGCGCCGTGCGCGAACACGAACAGCGCCTTGGCGTCCTTCGGGCGCAGGAGCAGGCCCGACACCTCGCCGTTGCGGGTCGGAATCTTGACCGGTGTCGCCTTCATGCGGCCGCCCTCGCCGCTTCGTCCCACCGCGCGGTCAGCGCGCGCGCCGCCTCGACGTCCGGCGGGAAGTCCACTTCGCCCCATTCCTCACCATTGATGTCCAAGGTCCAAACCTCGCTCGATTGCGCAATGTGGTTGATGACGCGGAGATACCAGATGGTCGTACCCTCGGGCGTGCGCATCGCCGCTTCGATCGCCTCGCGGAACTGCTCGGCGCCACCGCCGCGGAAGGCCAGCAGCCCGATCGATTCGGCGTTGACGCCCTCGCTGATCCTCTTGCCGATCGCTTTCAGCCGCCCGCCGTCCTCGACGACCTTCATGTCGTCCTCGTCATAGCCTTCGGCCTTGCGGTCGATGGTGACGCAGATGCCGCTGCGGTCGTTGGCAACGACCTTGGCCATCAGCGCGGTCGAAACGAGGGTGTCGCCGTTCCACACCAGGCAGTCGCCGCTCAATTGCTCGCGCGCCATGTAAAGCGATCCCGTGTTGTCGGCGACCTTGTAGAAGGGGTTGAACACCGTCCGAATGTTGGGTCCGCCGCTGCGCCGCGCGATCGCCTGGCTGACCAGTTCGTCATGGAAACCGGTCACGACGACCGCTTCGTGGACGCCGTTGGCCTCGAGCGTGTCGAGCTGGCGATCGAGCAGGCTGCGCCCGTTGAAGTCGATCAGGCACTTGGGCCGGTCGTCGACCAGATGGCCGAGGCGCGAGCCCTGCCCGGCGGAGAGGATGATGGCTTTCATGAGATTCCGTCGATTACTTGGGCGGCCACTGCCTTTCAAATGTGTCGGCGATTGGGCATTAGCGGAATTGGCGATCGCATGAGGGCCGACGCGTGAAGAAAATCGAAGCGATCATCAAGCCGTTCAAGCTCGACGACGTCAAAGACGCGCTGCACGAAGTGGGCGTCTCGGGCATCACTGTGGCCGAAGTGAAGGGCTTCGGCCGCCAGAAAGGCCACACCGAGCTCTATCGCGGCGCCGAATATGTGATCGACTTCCTGCCGAAGGTGAAGGTCGAGGTCGTGGTCGAGGATTCGCTCGTCGAGAATGTCGTCGAGGCGATCGAGAATTCCGCGCGCACGGGCCGCATCGGCGACGGCAAGATTTTCGTGATTCCGGTCGAGGAGGCGATCCGCATTCGCACCGGCGACCGCGGCGCCGACGCGATCTGATGCTTGACGAGCGCCTCGCATCCATGGCCCCCGACGAGCTCAAGGGAGCGATGCGGAGCCTGGGCTATCGCACGCAGAACGACCTCGCCCAGGCGATCGGGGTGTCGCGCTCGGCGGTCAGCCTGTGGCTCGAAGGCAAGGTCGGCGTGCCCCGGCCCGTCGCCATGCTGCTGAGGATGCTCGTTGCCGCTCAGCGCAGGGTTTATTGAGCGCGATGGAAGCGAGCCGCGAACAGCATGATGCGGCGGCGGCGCTTGCTGAGCGGTTCAG
Source organism: Sphingomicrobium sp. (assembly GCA_035712425.1). Taxonomy (GTDB): domain Bacteria; phylum Pseudomonadota; class Alphaproteobacteria; order Sphingomonadales; family Sphingomonadaceae; genus Sphingomicrobium. The sequence continues at coordinate 661 of DASTAU010000174.1, read as the reverse complement.
CGACAGCTGGAACCGTCGGGACGGACCGGCTTACGGGGACGCTTATTGGCCCGACGCGGAGCTCGTCGATCCGACCGGCACGATTTGGGATGGCCGCGACGCGATCGAACAGATGCACGTCGAGCTTTGGAACGGTCCTGCCAGCGGGACGCGCGTCGAAGCGCGAGTCAGGCGCGTGCGAGCACTTTCGCCAACCCTAATGGTGGTCGATCTTGAGGTCGCAGTTGCTGGATTCATCCCTGCTCCGCCCGGCACAGCCGCGGCGGAAGACGGAATGGTTCGTGCCAACCTTAAGCACGTTGCGGAGATGCGGGCGGGCGAGTGGAAGATCGTCGCCTCGCAAAACACCTTCGTGGCCGCGCCGCCGCCGCAATAGCGCTAAAGACCTTTCATGCTTCCCCTCGACGACCAGCAGCAGGCCGCGCGCGACTGGTTCGAAACCTTGCGCGACCGGATCTGCGCCACATTCGAAGCGATCGAGCGCGAAGCGGGGTCGGAGGCGGCCTTTGCGTACGCCTCATGGGACCGCAGCGACGCCAGCGGCGAGCCGGGCGGCGGCGGCGTGCGCGGCCAGATGGCCGGCCAGGTCTTCGAGAAGGTCGGAGTCAACGTTTCGACCGTCGGCGGCACCTTCTCGCCCGAGTTCGCGAAATCGATCCCC